>CALCCH010000197.1 GCA_937899855.1 uncultured Saprospirales bacterium
CGAAAGCCTGATTGAGTGCCAATTGGAGACCGGTCGGCCCCACCAAATCCGCGTCCACCTCAAATACCACGGTCATCCCCTGTTCAACGACCCCAAGTACGGAGGCAATACCATCCGCAAGGGGACGGTGTACACCAAGTACCGACAATTCGTCGAAAACTGTTTTAAGGTCATGCCTCGACAGGCACTCCACGCCAATTCGCTGGGTTTTATTCACCCTCGGACCGGAGAAGAGATGTACTTTGAGGCGCCCCTGCCGGAGGATTTTGCGGCGGTAATGGAGCGCTGGCGCCACTACGTCCACCACCGAAAGACGCAAAAGGAAAAAGAATAACCGCACAAGCAAGCACCAAATGTCACTAAAGGATCGAATCGAATTGCTCGTTGCCCTGGGCGAACACCTGGCCCAAGGTGACGCGGCCCTGGATGCCGTTATCCAACGGGCCTACATCCACAATCCCTGGTTTACCCCCGCCAATACCCGCCGTGCGTTAAAGGGCATCCGGGAGGCTTTTCTTCGGCGGGAGGCTCTCGAAGGGTGGATCCAACATTACATCCTGCGGGAGACGGCCCATCGACGGACGGTGGGGCTGGTACTGGCGGGCAATATTCCGCTGGTGGGCTTTCACGATGTGCTTGCGGTATGGATGACGGGGCACCGTTCCCAGATCAAGCTGTCGGACAAGGACCGGTTTTTAATCCCCTACCTGCTGGATTGGATGACGGCTCGGGAAGCTGCGGCGGCGGAGGATTTTGAGCTGGTGGAAAAATTGGAGGGCTACGACGCGGTAATCGCTACGGGGAGCAACAATTCGGCGCGTTATTTTGAAGCTTATTTCGGGCGCAAGCCCCACATCATTCGGCGCAATCGCAATGGGGTGGCGGTGCTGACGGGTAGAGAAACGGCGGCGGACCTGGCGGGGATCGCCGACGATGCCCTGGCCTATTTTGGCTTGGGCTGTCGCAACGTCTCCAAACTTTACGTCCCGGAGGGGTATCGTTTTGAACCACTCTTGGAAGCGCTGCACGAACACCGCGAATTGGTCTTGCACAACAAGTACAAAAACAACTTCGACTACAATTACACCCTCTTAATCCTCAATCGGGTCGAACATCTGGCCAACGGTTGTGTTTTGCTAATCGAAGATCGGGCCCTGCCCTCGCGTATCGCCTCCCTGCATTACGAGTATTACGCCGATGACGATCAGCTCCGTCGCGAATTGGGCGAGCGCACCGCCGACATCCAGTGCGTGGTGAGTGCGGAGGCCCTGGAGGGCTGGAATCGGATCGCTCCCGGTCAGGCCCAGCAACCGGGGCTGCGCGACTATGCGGACGGGGTAGATACCGTCCAATTTTTATTGGGACTCAACTGAAAAACGCCTCTATGACCCGCCAGGAGAAAGCTAACGACATCGTCGAGATTTTAGAAGAATTGTACCCGGAAACGCCCGTCCCCCTCGATCATCAAGATCCCTACACCTTGCTCATCGCCGTGCTCCTCTCGGCCCAGTGTACCGACGTACGGGTCAACAAAACTACTCCCGCCCTGTTCGCCCGGGCCTCCAGCCCTCAGGAAATGATCAAGGTACCCGTCCCCGAAATTGAGAACATCATTCGCCCCTGCGGCTTGGCCCCGCGCAAATCCAAGGCCATCTCCAAACTGTCCCATATCCTGCTTGATAAATACGATGGGGAAGTGCCCGTCGACTTAGAGGCCCTCGAAGAATTGCCCGGCGTGGGTCACAAAACCGCCTCGGTCGTCATTTCCCAAGCCTTTGGCATTCCCGCTTTTCCGGTCGATACGCACATCCACCGACTGGCCCATCGTTGGACCTTGAGTACGGGAAAAAATGTGGTCAAAACCGAGACCGATCTAAAAAAGGTCTTCCCCCGCGAAAAGTGGAACAAGCTGCACCTACAAATCATCTTCTTCGGTCGGGAGTACTGCCCCGCTCGCGGACACGATCCCCGCACCTGCCCGATCTGTAGCCGCTACGGTCGGAAGAGTTTGTTTAAGAATTAAAAAAGGAGGGCGCCACCTCAGCACGGATAACCACCCGCCAGGTTGGCGTTGAGGTCGTTAAAGCTAAAGGGATCCCAGTCGGGAAACCATTCCTTGGTACTCGGCTCCCGCAGTTTCACACCCAGATCAAAGCGAAGGATGAAATAGGAAAAGTCCCACCGCAAGCCAAAGCCCGTACCCACGGCAATTTGATCCAAGAAGCCATCGGTCGCCTCTCCCGTTCCCGGGTCGATACCGCGAATGAGATTAAACTGGCTGTTGGGGCGCTCGTCATCACTGTCCAGCGACCAAATGTTTCCCATATCGAGAAAAAAGGCACCGTCAAAGCTGCCGATCAAATTGAAGCGGTACTCCAGGTTGACCTCGATCTTAAAATCGGCGGTCTGAAAAAAGGCCAGGTTGGTCGCCGACGAATCGGGAGAGGGGGCGAGGTAACTGCCGGGTCCCAGCTCGCGAATTTGCCAAGCCCGCATGCTGTTTCCCCCACCGAGAAAAAACTGCTTGACGTAGGGCACCTGACTGGAGAAGCCGTAGGGCCGTGTCACGCCGGTATTGAGTCGAAAGACCAGGGTTTGCTGGTCGGTGAATTTTCGGTAATAACGCAGGTCCAGATCGACTTTTAGAAATTGCTCGAAGCGAAAATCGTTGAGGATTTGGAAGGTATCACTGCGGTTGCTGAGGCCATTGTAAATCTGATTGGCCCCCCAAGCTTCCAGACCGGACAGCTCAAAAAAGCCATTGAAAAACCACGATTCCCCGAGTGGACTGACCTTGCTCGTAAAAGTGTAGTTGAAGTCGCTAAAGAAAATTCCGGTAAACAGCTGGCGGTCCTGGCTCAGGCGGAGAAAATCGTTGTTGTTCAGAATCTCCCGGTAGATATTGGTGATGGAGGAATCGGGAATAAAAAAGAGGGTAAAGCCCGTGTGGTTGATGACGAAGTTGTGCTGCGGGCTGGGGGTAAATTCGTAGCCAAAGGAGGCATTGTAGGAGTTTTCCAAAAAGAGCGTCGAGATATTGCGGATGCTAAAATTGGCACTGATCCGCGTTTTGGCGGTTTCTCGCAGTTGGCGGTAAAAGTCATCGATCAAATACTTGGGTTCTCCCGTAATCGTCTGGCGCCCCACGCGGATTTTGTTCAGCAATTTGTAAGGGCCGGTCCAGGGCACGTAGCGGGGGAGAAACAGGCCAAAGGTATAGGACGCATCGGCGGAATAAATGAGATTGCCGGGATTGTCAAATTCTCGGAGGTTGAGCTCAATACCCGCCGTGATCCGGTGATCGAGTAGCGTAGCGTTGCGAAAGAGGTTCCAGTTGCGGTAGTTGGCCCCCAGTGAGGTGCCGATCAGGGCGACCCCCTCCTGAGCTACGGTATAGTTGGAATTGTTGAATTCAAAGTCGCCACCGAGTTCGAGCTTTTTGCGGGGGGTGAGGTAGATGTCAATGTGGAGGACGTCTGCGCGTAGCGAATCCAGGCGGGGAGCGATGGAAATACCACGGAAGTTGTTGAGTCGGTTGAGTTGGAGTTTGGTCTTATCGAGATTTTCCAGTCGGTAGAGATCACCCGTTTTTAGGAAGACGGAACGCTCAATGGTATTTGGCTTGATGTTCAGCTCGGCGTTGTAGGAGCGGTAATGAATGCCGTTGAGGGTGGTATCGGGGAGGTTGGCCTCTTCGTCGCCGGGATAGTAATTGGGGTAGACGTTGATCTGGCCGATGTGGAAAATGGGGTGTTGCTCGCGGTCGCGAGGGGGAAACACTTCGAGCCGCACGGATACCCGGCGGCCGGTACTATCGGCGCGGAGGACGTCCACAAAGCTGCGGTCAAACTGGTAGTAACCCCGGTTGCGGAGTAGGCGAACGATGCGTGCCACTTCGGCATTGTAGGCGCTGGCGCTGACGTGCTCGCCCACTTCCAGCAGGCTTTCGTCGCGGTGGCTTTCCAGGATGCGTTGGACCTTGCTGTCGAAGGAGAAAAAGCTCACGGTGTCCAGGGTATAGGCCCGGTCGGTTTGGACGCGGTACACCACTTCGACTTTATGCTGTCGGACGTGTTGGGTATCGTGGGTGACTCGGGCATCAAAAAAGCCCAGGTTGTTGAGGTAGTACTCCATCGACTGCGCCGTCTCGGCGGCCAGCTTGGGTTTGTAGATGGCGGGTTTTTCCCCGATGGTGCGCCGGATGAGGTTTTTAAAACGTCCCCTCTTTTTGGGCTTCTTCTTACTCATCGCGTGATAGATGCCTTCGCGGGGGAAGAAAAACAAGTAATTGCTATTGGGCTTTTGCTTTTCGAGGGTCGTCAGTTCGTAACGCAGGTTGCGGACGTGGCGCTCTTTTTTGGGGAAATCCAGGTCGATGGTATTCTTGTGGAGTAATCTTTCGCCCTTCTGTGGAATTTTGCTAGTATTACAACTGCTAGCGACTAGCCCCACCGCCAGCAGCGCCATGAAAATCATAACCGTTGGATACCGCTTCTGATTCATGTTGTGATTTACTCTTTGGTACTTGGAAATGCCCTAAAATTTATCCTTGATGAACGCTCCCGGACTGTCCAAAAATAAGCTGAAATACCTGCGCGCGCTGCGGCAGAAAAAGTACCGGCAAAAGTATGATAAATTTATCGTTGAAGGCGACAAAATCGCCCGCGAATTCTTACTACAGCAGCGCTATGGCATAGAGTGGATCATTGCCTTGCCCCACTGGGTTGAAACGCATCAAAAGTTGCTCCAAGTACATTTTAACAAAATCCTAACCGTTTCGGAAGCCGAACTCCAGCAAATTTCCCTCCTCCACACCCCCAACCAGGTCCTCCTCGTCGCCGACCGTTTCTCCTGGTCCCTCGACCCCGAGCGCCTCGGCCGGGGCCTCTCCCTCTACCTCGACGGCATCCGCGATCCCGGCAATTTGGGTACCATCATCCGAATTGCCGATTGGTTTGGCTTGGATTATATTTTTTGCAGCCCCGATTGCGTTGAGGAATATATGCCCAAAGTCGTCCAATCCGCAATGGGGGCCCTGCTGCGGGTGCCCGTCCTACAGCGAGAGCTGGCCGAACTGCGCGCCCTCCAACCCCACCTACCGATCTGTGGAACAGTATTGGATGGGGACAATGTATTTGAGCAGCCCCTCCCCAAAGCGGCCCTCCTCGTGGTGGGCAACGAAAGCCGCGGGGTCTCAGCAGCGGTACGCGAGCAACTGACACAGCGACTCCGCATTCCCGCCCACCTTGGCGGGGGCGCCGAGTCGCTCAATGCCGCCGTAGCTACGGGCATTTTTTGTGCCCAGTTTCGCCACCGCCCCCGGACACAATGATACCCAATGTCGGAAGAAAACCAATTTCCACTCGATGCCGATCAAGCCCGCAATCCCGAACGCGAAGCCCGCCGCCGGGGCAGTCGACGCCGACTGGCCTTTTTCCTCGAACTCATCCCCCTCTGTATCCTGCTCACCGCCTTTGGGCTGCGCTACTGGGATTTACCGATTTGGTGGTGGTTCTTTGCCGTCGGAGCGGTGATGGCTTGTCTAAACTACTTGTTTATCTCCTGGTTTTTCTTTCGCCCCCAAACCCACAACACCGTCGAACTGCTGGTCACCTTCGGCTTTGCCGTTTGCTTTGGCCTCGGCATTCTGGGCATTTTTCTCCGCCTCCAATCTTGGGAAGGCGGTACCACGGTGTACCACCTCGCCCTGGCCGGGGCCAGCCTGCTTTTTCTCTTTTCCGCCTTTATGCTGCTGTACCACATCCGTCGTGAAAAGAAAAGCTGGTTTTACCGAATCAGCCTGGCCCGCTTCCTGATTTTGATCGTGATCTTGTTGCGTTTGATTTAACACCCACCCCAAGCCCCAAAAGTAAAACCCCGACTCCAAATACTTGGCCGCCGGGGTTTTGCTTGTTCCTAAGGAAGTCCAACTGGAGAGCTCTACAAGAGCTTGAGTAGCTCTTGCTCCAGGTTGTTTCGCGGATTCACCGCGGCGATCTTACCATCGCGGTCGATGAGGAAGGTCCGTGGGATACCGCGTACGCCGTAGACGCTAGCCGGTACCGATTCCCACTTTTTCAGGTCGCTGACGTGGTAATCCCATTCCAAGCCATCCTTTTGAATGGCCTGTACCCAACGCTGCTTTTGCCGCTTCATCTGCTCTTCCAGCTGACCGGGGTTGTTTTGGAAACGGTTTTTGGTACGGGTATCCATACCATCAAGCGATACGCTGTAGACCGTAAAGCCTTTGTCGCGGTACTTTTTGTAGGTTTCCACCACGTGGGGGTTTGCCCGGCGGCAGGGACCGCACCAGCTGGCCCAAAAATCGAGGAGTACGACCTTGCCTTGCAGGTCCGATAGGCGGTAGGTTTTGCCGTCGGGGCTGGGCAGTTCGATATCGGGAGCGGGTTGACCGATTTTAACCCGATCAGTGGCGCGCCGTTGGGCGAATTGCTTTTCCAAGCCCGCCACGAAGCTATTGTAATCACCCGAATAAGGGGATTTGTTGTTCGAGGTAGTCAGGCCCTGGGCCGCAGCTTTGAGGGTCGGTAGGTACTTCTCGTCGGTAGAGAGGTATTGCATGGCGACGAGCGCGGCGGTCAGGGGGTGTTCGATGTCTTTGACCTCGTTGACCAGCCCATCCCGCGTGACTTCTTTGCTGCGGAAGCGTTTTTGGATATCGGCGTATTGTTGTGCAGTGGGCGATCCCGTGATGCTCAACTTACCCGTCGTCATATCGTCGAGGCTACCACTGATGGTGACCATCTTTTCGCTACCGTCGAAGATCATTTGGGCCCGTTTGGCTCCGATTCGGAGGCGGTAGAGGCCTTCTTCGAGGCCCTCGGGCTTGTTGATGCTGAAGGAGCCATCTTCGGCGATTTCCGTCTTGCCGATCGGCGTTGCCTGGTTGTTGAGGCTAATGTGATCGAAAAAGGCTTGGAGATTCGCCGCATCGCTGATGTTGCCTTCGATGGTGACTCCGGGAGGGGTGGGTTCTTCACAGCTCGTTAGGCTGACGGCGCTTACCAGCAGTAGGCCAGCCAGGAAGAGAAAGAAATTATTTTTCATTTTAAAAAATTTTATGTGCATTGAAATGGGTGCCCTTTTGTGGATTGGCTCCCGGAAGCGGTTTAGTACTCCTTAGTAATCCCGGAATTCCCGCGGTACGAGCGCGGTACAATCATCCCCAAACGGGCTCCGTTACGAGGCCTCCAGACGTTGTCCGAGGCTGTGGTCGTAAATATTTCTCCAATCGAGTAGTGGTCCAAAGTCGCGATCGTCAATGATCAGATTTTTACCAAAAACTTCACCAAGTTTTGTACACTCAACGTCCCGTTGCGCCATAAGGTTGAGGAAGGAAGTTTCCCGAGCTTTTTTTACCGAAACGATTACTCGACTCTGGCTCTCGCCGAATAAAAAGGCATCCGTTCGCATTCCGGGGCGGGTGCTGACCTTGAATCCGCGATTGCCAGCCATGGCACTTTCCGCCAAACATACGAAGATTCCACCTTCCGAAACGTCATGAGCCGAGACAATTAACTCATTTTGGATCAATTTTTTGACTACGGCCTGTAGCGCAAACTCCTCTTCCAAATCGAAATGGGGAACCGGAGAAAGGGCAACTCCGTGGACTTCTTGCAAGTACACCGAGCTATTGAGGTCTTCTCGGGTGGCTCCCAGGATGTAAATTTGGTCATCTTCTTCCTTAAAGTCAAGCGTCATTTGCATTTCGGCATCGTCCAAAATCCCCAACATGCCGATGGTGGGGGTGGGATTGACGGGCTCGGTCTGGTTTTCAAAAACCGATTGATTGTAAAAGCTGACGTTGCCCCCCGTTACGGGGGTATTGAAGCGACGGCAGGCGGCGCCCATGCCTTTGATGGCGTGAACGAATTGCCAGTAGACCTCGGGATTGTAGGGGTTGCCAAAATTGAGGCAGTTGGTGATGGCCACGGGCTCTCCACCCGAGCAAACGATATTGCGCGCCGCCTCGGCCACGGCGATCATCGTACCAACGTAAGGATCAGCCTTGACGTAGCTGGAATTGCAATCGGTCGTGACGGCGAGGGCCTTATTGCTACCTTTGACGCGGACGATGGCCGCATCGGAAGGTCGGTTGGTACTCATGGTATTGGTGCGGACCATCGAGTCGTACTGTTCATAGATCCACCGCTTGGAGGCGACGTTGGGCGAGGCAAAAATTTGGCGGGCCGTCGCCACTAGGTCGCTCGGCTCGGCAATGGTGCTGGCGTCAAAAGCCGCCAAATCGGCCCGGTAGCTGGGCTCTTGGAACTCGCGGTCGTACACGGGAGCGCCCCCACCCAAAACCAGGGGGTCGGCCGGAACGTCGGCCACGACTTCTCCATTTTCCATAAAAACCAAGCGACCCGTATCGGTTACCTCCCCAATGTGTTCACACTCCAAGTCCCACTTGTCGAAGATGTCGTACAACAGGTGCTCTTTGCCTTTTTCCGCTACGATCAGCATCCGCTCCTGGCTCTCGCTCAGCAAAATTTCGAAGGGTTTCATGTTGGCCTGTCGCGTCGGAACTTGGTCCAGGTGGATCAACATGCCCGTACCGCTTTTGGCACTCATCTCCGAGGTAGAGCAGGTAATGCCCGCCGCACCCATGTCCTGCATCCCCACAATGGCGCCGGTTTTGATGGCTTCCAAGGAAGCTTCCAGGAGCAATTTTTCCTGAAAGGGATCGCCCACCTGTACGGCGGGTAAGTCTTCCGCCGAATCCTCCGTGAGGTCCGCCGAGGCGAAGGTCGCCCCGTGGATGCCATCCTTACCCGTAGCCGAACCCACAATCAGCACTGGATTGCCCGGTCCGTCGGCCACGGCCGATACCGTTTCCCCCACCTTTACGATGCCCACCGACATGGCATTGACCAGAATGTTCTGGTTGTAGCAATCGTTGAAGTAGACCTCGCCTCCTACGGTAGGTACCCCAAAGCAGTTGCCGTAGTGACCGATACCACTCACGACGCCTTCGACGAGGTGTTTGGTACGGGCCAGGTCGACATTGCCATAACGCAGGGATTTGAGTGCCGCAATCGGGCGGGCGCCCATCGTAAAAATATCGCGGTGAATACCTCCCACGCCGGTAGCGGCCCCTTGGAAGGGTTCGATCGCCGAGGGGTGGTTGTGCGATTCGATCTTAAAGGCACAGGCCAGCCCACCACCAATGTCTACCAATCCCGCATTTTCCTCTCCGGCTCCGACGAGGAGGCGCGCCCCATCGCGGGGTAAAGTCTTGAGGTATTTGATGGAGTTTTTGTAAGAACAGTGCTCCGACCACATGACCGAAAAAATACTCAGTTCGGTAAAATTGGGTTGGCGACCCATGATTTCGATGATGCGTTCGTATTCTTCGGCATTGAGCCCCAAGTTTTGAGCGACTTGGAGGTTGACGACGGGTTCGGTGGTCTGCATAATTGGGCAGCGGATTTTTTACAGGTTCGGAAAGCTGCAAAGATAACATTCCACCCTAACTTCGCCAATCGACCGATCGAATAAATGGTTTAGGTGATCATGGAGTAGATCCAGAGGAAGCGCACGAGGTAAATCCAGAGGATATCCAGAAAATGCCAGTAGATGGTCAGCAGACGCAGTTTGAGTTTTTTCTCGGGATCCGAGAAATACACCAGTACACTGACCGGTTCTTTCATCCGCTTGCGGGCCGTCCACAAAAAGAGGATGAGAAAGGGCAATCCGGCGATGACGTGGGCAAAGTGCAGACCAGAGATGAGGTAGAGGTAGGCCGCTCCGTTGTTGGTGTTGATGAAAATTGCTGGCGAATAGTTGTTGCCAACCGATGAACTGGGCAATCATAAAAATGAGGGTGAGCACGATGGTGTAGATGAGTGCCTTTTGGTAGTTTTCGGTATGGTCGCTGAGGTAGCAGCGTTTGGCCCAGATCAGGGTGGCGCTGCTGCCCAGGAGGATGAGCGTATTGAAGAGGAAGATGGGGGGCAGCTTGATGACTGGGATATTACCTTCCACCCGGGAATAGATAAAGGAGGCTGATAGGGCGATGAAGAGGACTACGATGCCCGCTAGCGTGAGCATCAGGTAGATGTTGTAGGGGTGAAACGCCATGGAACGCGTTTGGGGGGAGCCGTGAGAATATGGTTCTTGCATAGTTGGAATTAAACAATAAAAGTCAGAAGGATTTTGGATAACAATCTCCTTTTTGTGTCAAGAAAGGACCGAGCGCCGGATTCGGATGGCGGAAAAACGGTACGCGGTGGTCAGTCCCCCGGCCGGTTGGTCGGTGGGGCAAAAACCGTGGTGAGGTGAATTTTGGGCTCGCCAATACAAGTGCCTCGACCCACCGTTTGTCCGCGTACTTCGACCAAT
>CALCCH010000198.1 GCA_937899855.1 uncultured Saprospirales bacterium
ACCTTTCCAGTGGAATTGTTTAAATTGTGTACATGAGATTTGGATCAATTATCCTACTGTGCGGTCTGTTTCTATTTGGTGCTTGTACGAGCCCGCAGCAGTCGCTGGAGCAAGGTGATCTCGAACGCGCGCTGGAAAAGAGCAGCAAAAAGCTGCGACGGGGCAAGGTCAAAAACCGACACTTAGACGTCTTCGAACAAGCCTTCAACAGCCTCAATCAGGATGATCGCCACTTACTCGATAGTATGGTGGCGAGCGGTAGTGCAGAGGATTGGTCCGAAATCTACGCGGTCAGCAGTCTGATTGAAGCGCGGCAGCCCGCCGCCCAACCGATCGTGGATCGGCTCCGCGACAAGGGGCTGGCACCGAAGCTCCATTTTATCGAAATCGAATCGCTACGGGCCGAGGCGCAGCAAAAAGCCGCCATCTACGCCTACGCCCGGGCGCAGGAGAACCTGCCCATGGCCCGCCGGGGCGACCGCCGCGCCGCCCGGGAAGCTCACCGCTGGCTAAGCGAAGCCGAAAGCTATCTCCCCAATTTTCGCGACGCCCGTCAAATCGCCCAGGAAATGTGGATACTGGGCAACAACCACGTCCTGGTCAACCCCATTCCCGATCAGTGGGAGGAATTCCTGAGCACGGAACTGTTCGAGACCCTACTGTGGGATCAAAAATTCCCCTTCCGCGAAGGCTGGCAAACCTACCACCTCCAACCCAGCACGGAGCAAAAAATCCACTACCGCCTCGACGTCTTTTTCGATCGTTTTCAATCGACCGGCAACGAGCTCTACGTCGATGAATGCGTCAACACCGCCCAAGTCGAAGACGGCTACGAAGAGGTGCAGGAATGGTCGCCCCAGGATTCCGCCTTCATTCTAGTCAACCGCCCGACCTACATCAACGTCAGCGCTAATATCCAGACCAGCGAACAATACAAGGCAGTCAGCATCGAACTGCATTGCCAGTTGTACGATTTGGAAAACCAGCGCTTGTTGTACCGGCGGGAGCTGCAGGATAAGGCGGATTGGCAGAATTTGTATTCCGATTGGTCCGGGGACGAACGCGCCATCAACGGGGGGCGTTGCGATTTCTTCGTGGGAGGCCCCACCGATTATCCCGACGAGGAGGACCTCTTCGAAGATGCCGTGAGTTATCTCCGCTGGCCCTTTTTCCAAAGCTTACAAGAGGAATGGGAATAGTACCGGACCGAGGCTGGCCCTAATCTTCAAAAACGATAATGGTCCCGTCGGCCCCCACCAGGCACCCACCCGTCGGTAAGGC
>CALCCH010000199.1 GCA_937899855.1 uncultured Saprospirales bacterium
AACAAGGGCCTCCTCCAATCTCTAGAATCAGGAAAAGACCCTACATAGACGCTTTTGGTAGGAAATTCCATAAACCCAAATCGAAAAAAAGGCTCAGAATCGGCTACAAGCCCCAAAAAACAAGGGGATTTTTTTTCAAAAAAAGTGGGCCGCCAGCCAAAAACGATCTCCGACCTTAGGCTCGTCTTTCCCTTTTCTGACCCGCTTGGCCACTAGCCACTTGATTGGGATAAACTCAATACTCCAACGTAAAAGGCAGGCGAGCTTGCACCCCCTTCCAGTCTTTCATGGCGGAAATTTGCTGATAGTAGGGGTACAAGTCACCCAATTCGCTGCGGAACAGGTGGGCCTTGGTTTGCTCATCCATTCCGGTAAACTTATCGACGTACTGTTGCAGTGGGTTTTTGGTGAGGGGATATTCTCGAATGCGGTAGGAGTCTAGCTCGGCCTTTTCCGCAGCCGCCGCAATGGCATCGTCCAAACTCCCCAGATCATCCACCAGGCCAATTTGGGACGCTCGGGCCCCCGTCCAGACCCGACCTTGCGCCACCTTGTGCACCTCGTCTCGCGACATTTGGCGCCCCTCCGCTACGCGATCCAAAAAGATGTCGTAGAAGTTTTCTACCAAACTTTGCATGACCTTACCCTCGGCGGGGGTGGCGTCAAAAAAGGGGGTGTAGGCCGTCGCGTAAGGGCCAGTCTTGACCGAGTCGAATTCGATACCGACCTTGTCTTTGAGCATTTCGTGGATACTGGGAATCAGGCCAAATACCCCAATCGAACCCGTGATGGTATTGGGTTCGGCGTAGATGGCATCGGCATTGGCCGCGATGTAATACCCCCCCGATGCCGCCACATCGCCCATCGAGGCTACCACCGTTATGCCGGCTTCTTTGGCCAGCTCAATTTCTCTCCAATTCATTTCGGATGCCATGCCACTCCCTCCCGGCGAGTTGATGCGTAGGACGATGGCCTTGACCTTTTTATCCTGCCGCAGTCTGCGAATGATCTTGGCGTAGCGGTCACCACCAATGTTGCCCACTTCGCCCTTACCCATCACGATGTCTCCCTCGGCGTACACCACCGCAATGCGGTCCTTGTCCGTTGGCTGGCTCGTGTGGGCGACCGAGTAGTATTTTTCCAAATCTACCCGTCGCAACTTATCTTTTTCCTCCAGTCCGATGCGGTCCCGGATGTCTTGCAGGGCTTCGTCGTAGTAGGCCTCGGCATCTACCATCCCGTAGCGAACGGCATCGGCGGGAGTGCGGAGTAGGAATTCATCGGCCAAGCGCCGCACTTCGTAGGGATCCAGGTCGCGGGCCTCCGCAATATCTTGTAAAAACTGACCGTAGAGCCCTTCGAGGTATTCGCGAACCTGGAGGCGATTTTGCTCACTCATCTTGTACAGACGGAAGGGTTCGGTGGCGGACTTGAACTGACCGGCGTAGTACACCTGCATGTTGATGCCCAGGCGCTCAAGCATGTCGCGGAGGAAGGGAATTTGGGGCGAATAACCGCGAAAGTCCATGCCACCGGTGGGCAGCAGGTAAATTTTGTCGGCGATGGAGGCCAAGTAGTAGGTACCCTGGGTGTAGTATTCGGACCAGGCGACGATAAACTTACCACTCTCCTTAAAGTCGATCAGGGCCCGACGCAGGACCGAAGCGGAAGCGTTACCGGGGGTGGCACCCGTGAGGTCCAGAAAAATGCCTTTGACGTTATCATCGGTCTTGGCGTAGGCCAGGGTCCGCACCATATCTTGCAGTCCGACGATGTCTTCCGTATCGAGGGCAAAATTATCGACGGCTTTGTTGTTCGTTTTCTCCGGGATGGGGCGCTCCAACTGTAGGTGGAGAATCGTATTGGGACGCAGTTTGACGACCGGATTGGACGCTTGGACCATGCGGCCAATCGCAGCGGCTCCGATCAAGAAAAGGACGACGGTCGAAAGGAGTACCCCCAGGCAGGAGGCAAAGGTGAACTTAAAAAAGTTACTCATGAGGAAGTGTTTTCGTAGGCAATTGTCACAAAATTAGCTGGGGGCAAAATTAGCCGTTGAACTTCGAACGGGAGATAAAATTAGATGAAATTCACGTTTTGTGGGAAGTTTAGACAAAAAAAAACTGCCTGCCTTTGGTTTCCCGCCGACAGGCAGTATTCTGCCCGTTCTTAATTAAAGAACCTGAAAATAATCCCAGGTTACAAAAATGAGAATTACAGTACTAAGATAAGGGCCCCGGGGCGCCTCCACCAGTGGGAATGTGTGAAGCGGTCGGGTGACTGTTTGAACGCTCCACTTGTTCCAATAAGTCCTCCAAATCAAAACCACTGCTCCCCTACTCCAGGTCCAAAAATTGGAGAAAATTCACAATAGATGTTGCAACATTAAATGTAGACACTTATATTTGCATCCACATGAGGTTAGAAGAAGAAATCAATCAGCCCCGCTTCAAGAGCCACTACCAGAAGGCACACCTGAATATTTTATTCACCGCGGCCTGGCTCAACCAAAACACGGCCCAGGTGCTCAAGGCCTTTAACATCTCGGGGCAGCAGTTCAACATCCTACGCATTTTGCGGGGACGACACCCGGAGCCGGCCACGGTAAAGCTGCTCACCGAGCGGATGATCGATAAAATGTCGAATGCTTCGCGGCTGGTGGAAAAGCTCAAGCAGAAGGGGTTGGTAGAACGGCACGCCTGCCCTGAGGACCGACGCCGGGTAGATATCGTGATCACGGAGCGGGGAATGCAAACGGTAAACGAGGCCTCACGCGCCCTGGAAGATGGCGAACGCGCCCTCAACCAACAACTCAGCCCGGAGGAGGCCAAACTGTTAAGCGATTTGCTGGACAAACTGCGGGGCTAAATTTTTTTTGACCAATTCCATGTACCTACAACTAATGTTTAAACTTTTATTACCGTCCACTGTTAGGAAGCTATCCCAAACGCGGACCAAGCGATCAGATACATTATTAATCCATAAAAAAACTCCTACCATGAAAAGTGTTTCTCTCTTTGGTATTTTCCCGATTTTGGCCCTCCTCCTCACCCCCCTCAGTACTGTCGACAATGGCCCCAGCGCCAAAGTCGATACGGCCCAAAGTACCGTTAGCTGGAAGGCTTACAAAGTGACCGGCTCGCACGAAGGTACCCTCACGATCAAAAACGGCCAGCTCGACATGACCGACGGCCAACTCACGGGTGGCTCTTTCGACATCGACATGACCAGCATCAACTGTACCGATCTCTCGGGTGGGGCCAAGGGCAAACTCGAAGGTCACCTGCACTCCCCCGATTTTTTCAATACCGCCGAATTCCCCATGGCTAGCTTTAAGATCACCAGCGTCGCTCCCAAAGGTACGCCCGGTGACTACAAGATCACGGGCAATCTGACGATCAAGAACATCACCAAGGAAATCAAGTTTTACACCCACATCGAGGAAGCTAGCCAGCAGACTACCGCCAAAGCCGACCTGACCATCGACCGCACCGACTTTGACGTTCGCTACGGTTCAGGTAGTTTTTTCGACAACTTGGGAGACAAAACCATCTACGACGAATTTGAACTGACGGTCAACCTGGTAGCTAGCAACTAGGCCCCCAGGACGCTTTTTCCGATACGACAAAAGCCTCGCGCCCCATTGACGCGAGGCTTTTGTTGTTTTTTTGACTCCAAATACTTAAAAAATTAACTAATGAGCCATTTACACCCAAAAATGTGGATAGAAATTTGGAAAGACTTTAATCTTTTTTGATATTTGAATCGTCATTTGACCCATAGCTTTACAAATTGCTACAGACTTAGATAGAGAATAACCCAATTCCATCCAGCCAAATTAAGAGAGGTTCCCCACGTAAATTGTCAAAACCCAGCTCGACGCCTGCGTTGAGTTATTAAGATATTACACACAGTTTTCTACGACTCCCCCTGCGACCTGAAGGGATTTCTGGGTAGTCGGTCCCGTCTGCTAAGGACGAGCCCATGCTGCCCACCAGGGGGAGTGTTTTTTTTATGGTTTCTCCGCTTCTTTCCACTCTTGTTGCCGCTGAAAGGGTCGAATGATCAGCCGCAGGGATTGGTCGTAAGTAATGTAGTTCCACACCCAATTTATAAACACAAAGATTTTATTTTTCACGCCAATCAGAGCGAAGAGGTGGACGACCAACCACACCACCCAAGCGAAAAAACCCTGAAATTTTAAGCGCTTCAAATCCACTACCGCTCGGTTGCGTCCGATGGTGGCCATCGAGCCCAGGTCCTGATAACTAAAGGGCTGGGGATTCTGCCGCTTTTTGGTCAAATTACGGGCGAGGTTTTCAGCTTGCTGGATGGCGACCTGAGCCACCTGGGGATGTCCCTGGGGGAAAGCCTCTTCCTCCATATAAGCCAGATCACCGATGGCGTAGATACAACTAAAGCCTTCTACCTGATTGAGTCGATTGACCTGGAGGCGCCGCCCGTAGGTAATCACGGACTCCGGTAGCCCCACCAGTTTGTTGGCCTGAATGCCCGCCGCCCAGATCACTTTGTTGGAGCGGATCTTGCTGCCATCGTGCATCTCCACGTATTTACCATCGTAGGCCACCACCCGGGTATCCTTTTTGACGATGACCCCCAATTCTTGGAGAAAACGCTCCGAAGCCGCCGATGATTCGGCGGACATGCCCTTGAGCAAACAATCCGCGCCCTGGATGAGGTAGATGTCGATTTCTTTACTGTCCAACTCCTTGTACTCCCGGGGCAGGATGTACTTTTTCATCTCGGCCAGGGCACCCGCCACTTCTACTCCAGTCGGCCCTCCCCCGACGATGACGATATCGATCAGGCCCTGTCGTTCTTCGTAATCGGGAACGCTGAGGGCCCGTTCAAAGTCGTTGAGGATACGGTTGCGCAGGTAAAGCGCTTCGGCTACCGATTTCATCGGAATGGCGTGCCGCTGAATCTCCTCGTTGCCAAAGAAATTGGTGTCCGCCCCCATCGCCAACACCAGGTGGTCGTAGTGCAAGTCGCCCATCGGGGTGTAGATGCGCTGGGCGGCGGTATCGACGCGCTCGACACTGGTCATGCGGAAGAATACGTTGGCGTGCTTTTGGTTCTCTTTGCGCAGGGTAAATTTGATCGAGCTGGGCTCGAGTCTAGCTATGGCAACCTGATAAAAGAGGGGTTGAAACTGGTGGAAATTGTTTTTGTCGAGCAATACGACCTGGTAGGAAGAACGCGCCAACTGACGCGCCAGCTGTAGGCCCGCAAAACCCGCTCCTACAATAATGATCCGATCGCGTTCCGTAGCGGGGATGTTGATGTGCATTGGCGTAGATTGATTCGGTGAACAAAACAGACCGAAGCCCAGGGTACCTCATAAAAGTACGGTAAGTAGGGAGAAAAAAACCAACTTATCTGGCCTAATTTATGGATTACCTCCTAAGTTGTACTATTTTCAACCACAAATAAAAAACCAATGAGAAAACGAATTGATCTCGTGCTCGGCCTGGACCTCCTCAGCCTAGTCGCCTGTCAAAACCAACCGGAGTCGGGACCCACACCGCCCCCACCAAACACCCACAAAAGAAAAAGAAAAACAACACACCACCCCCCCCACCAACCCCCCCAAAAAAAACAAAGAAAGAGAGAACCAAAACAAAAAAAAACAAACCGCAACG
>CALCCH010000200.1 GCA_937899855.1 uncultured Saprospirales bacterium
GTCCTGGCCTACTACCAAGACATTCCCTATAGCTACAAAGACCTAGACGACCTCCCCAAACTCTTTGAGGTCGACCGGGGCCACCTCATGGCCGAGTTTATGTTTGAAAAATCAGCGGACTTTACGGTCAACGATCGCGGTTCCTTTTTCAACAACCTTTTCCGCCTACCCTGGTTCGTCAGCTACCTCAACGACACCACCGCCCGGCCCGAGCTGATCGCTACCGTGCAACGTACGTTGGAACAGTACCTGGCGGAAAGCGAGTTCATGAGCGAATTCGAAGAGCAGATGACCAACCTCAACATTGCCCAGATCAAGACGATTGGCAAACCACTGGCCGAACGCCTGGAGGCCTCGCTGGCCCCGGAGTTGGAGGAGGGCTCGCGCATCAAAATCCAACAGTCCATCCTGGCCACCGTCCGCTACGAGGACATCTCGACCGTTCTTCGCCTGATGGACCGCTTTACGGTGCCCCAGGGCGCCCGACCGTTTGGCTTTCTGCACCAGGACTTTGGCCTGCCCATCTTCGAACTCGAAGATCCCGATGATTTTATCGGCCGCCAAGCCGACTTGTCGCAATACGAGCTCTACGCCCACTACCTCGATGCTTTTGGGGTCGACTACCGCAGTGCGGAAGGGGGCTTGGATTTTACCAAAATCTACGATATCCTCCTGTTCGACATCGTCACGCCCTTCGTCGGTGAAAACGGCGGGAAACGCGACGACTACACCTACGGCATCATCAAGTTGTTGGAGCTGCATTTTGAAACCCGACTGGGTTTCCACGAAAAGCTCAACGAAGGCCAAACTTTTTATACCTTTTCGAGTGCCAAACGGGCCGCCGCATGGATGGCCTTTTTGCGAGAAAAGGGGCTGGTCCAGAAGCGCGAAATCGCGCCAACTTCCTACAATTTGGTCTCCGAAGGCAATTAGGGGCGGGGCAAAAAGTCACGTATCTTTCATTCGCCCCAACCTTAACAGTTCAGTAACAAACCTTTTGACAATACGGCTGTCCTTATTATAGTTGTGAGTGCAAACGTTTCGTATCTTTAGTCAAACAAACCTGGAAGACATATGAAAAAAGTAAGTCGCATATTATCCCTGTTCCTCTTCTTTGCCCTCGTGGTGGGGATTTCCAGCGCCGACGCTCAATCTTACGGCAAGAAAAAGCGCAAAAGACCCGAAAAGGAGAAGGTGGAAGAAGAAACGAAGGAAGACCGGACCCGCAGCCGCCGGGAAAGTACCGACGATTACTTTGACGAAAGCGGTGGCTTTACGCATCGCCTCTGGTACGGTGGTGGGCTCAACCTGGGCTTCAGTGGCATCAATGGCGTCAGCTCCTTCCAGTTTGGCATTTCGCCCATGGTGGGCTACAAGATCACCGACAACTTCTCGGTGGGCCCCCGGGTCGGCATCAATTACAACTACTTCAAATTCATCGAAGCCGGTCGCACCTACGTCGTCGAGCCCGTTTCCTACACGCTGGGGGGCTTTAGCCGCTACAAGTTTATTCCCAGCATCTTTGCCCACGTCGAATACGAATGGTCCAACGAAGAGTCCATCGACCCGGATCAGGACGGCTTTATCACCATCGATCAGGATGATGAAATCCTTACCGGTCGTCTGCGGCAGAACAATTTCTACGTGGGCTTGGGTTACAACAGCGGTGGCACCTTTGCCTACGAAATCATGCTACTTTACAACCTGCTCGAACCCGAAGAATCGCTCAATACGCCCTTCAACATTCGGGCGGGTTTTACCTACAAATTCTAGGCGAGTTCATCCACAAAAAAAATCCCGACCAGCGCGTGCTGGTCGGGATTTTTTTATTTATACCTTCAAAACTTCACATCCACCGCCGCCATCCACCAAATCCCCGCCTGGGGATAGAAGAAATTCTCGGTGACTCGCTCGCCCGCTACGTAGCTAAAGGTATAGCCGTTCGCCGAATATTCCGTATCGAAGACGTTGTTGATGATAAAACTCAGGTTCAACTCCCGTAATTTTTGGGGCTTGAACTGGTACCGCAAACGCAGATCGTTGACAAAAAAGGCCTCGATCATCCGTTCCTCACTGGAGGTATTGTCCAAAAACTGATCGCCGACGTACTTGCTCAGCAGGGCCACCTCAAAGGCCGGGACGGGATAAAAGCCCAATTCACTGGCTCCAATCAGGTTGGGCGACAAGGCAATATCGGTGTCCTCAAAGTTTTCGGTAATGATTTCGAAACCACTCGTATAGTCGTAGAGCAATTGGTCGTAGGAGCGGATTTTATTTTGACTGACCGTCAGATTGGCCCGCCAGTTGAGCTGCTTGGCGATCCGCCAATCCGTCTGCAATTCGATGCCGGCCCGGTAGCTGTCCGGTACGTTGATCCGCACCGGCGCCCCCACATCATTGAGCTCCCCGGTCTGTACCAATTGGTCCCGGTACTGCATCCAGTAAGCATTGGCCACCAAGCGGAAGTTGGACCGAGTGTAATCGTAGCCCAACTCAAAGTCGATCAGCCGCTCGGCGGTGGGAACGCGATCGACCAAGGCATCAACGATGTCGCTACGGACGGGCTCACGGTGCGCCACACCTACCGAGGCAAAGACGCTCTGCCCACGGGACAAATCCCGCCGCAGGCCGAACTTGGGATTAAAAAAGGTATAGGTTTCCTCAAAATCCAGCGCGCGCAGATCGTTGTCGATGCCATCGATCTTGTAATCCACCCGACGGACCTGTAAGTCGACGTACCCGTTCCACCACCGCCGCCAGTTGAACTCCAGCTTGGCAAAGGCATTAAAATCGGATTTGTTGCCCACGCCTTCGTAGTAGCGATCGCGAATGTCGGAATTGGTGGCGTATTCGGCCCAGATGATCTCGCCGAAGTGGTCGCCATCGTACTGGTGGAAGGCACCGCCCAGGGTGAGGCTAAGGTTGTCCCGGAAGTAGTGCAGGCTAGCCGTACCACCGTAAAAGTCATTGTCCAACCAGCGCCGTCGGATAAAGTCCCCCGACGTGATGGTATCGCCACCGATAACGGGGTTGCTGAGTTGGTAATCGGCAAAGCCATCGTCTTCCCGAAACTGTTCGAAAAAGCCCTGGCCTCGTGTATAGTGCAGGGCCCCACGCCCCATCCACTGATCGGAAAATTGGTGCGACAGGTGGAGCTGATAGTGATCCTGCTGGTAATTATCGACTTGGTTATCGTAGAGGTAAAAATTGTAGGTACGCCCCGAATTGAGCAAATTCTCCAGCTGCTCCTCGGTGTGGCCATTATTGGCGGCGTGAGCGCGCATGGCCTCCTCGTCGTTTTCGAGCCGCGACTGGGGCGTACCGAACCAGGATTGGTAGGTAATTTCGTGTCCCGTAAAGGCCAGGGCCTTGAGGGTCGTCTTGTCGCCGTACCAGCCCCCCGATAGGTAGAAGGAGCGCAGATCCGCCGAGCCGCGATCGATGTAGCCATCCGACTGGATGAGGGAGAGCCGCCCGTCGAAGGACCAGCGGTCTTTGATCAAGCCCGAACCCACGCGCAGGCTGTGTTTGCGGCTGTTAAACGAACCGTAGGAATTGTAAAAATCGGCGTAGGCCTCTTTGTTGAGATCGATGCTGCGCAGGTTGATGGTGGCCCCGAAGGCTCCCGAGCCGTTGGTAGAGGTTCCGACGCCGCGTTGGATTTGAATCTCATTGGTGGAGCCCGCAAAGTCCGGGAGGTCGACCCAAAAAACACCCTGCGATTCGGAATCGTTGAGGGGGATACCGTTGATGGTGACGTTGATCCGCGAAGGATCGCTACCGCGGATGCGGATGCCCGTGTAGCCGATTCCGGTGCCCGCATCCGAGGTTACCACTGCGGAAGGGGTAAAACGGAGCAGGAAGGGTACGTCCTGTCCGAGGTTGTTGAGCTCCAGCTCGTCCTCGTCGAGGTAGGTATGGGGAACGGGGGTCTTGCGGGTCGCCCAGTTGCTCAGGACTTCGACGCCTTCGAGGGTAAAGGTGCTGGGGAGGAGTTGGAAATCTACCGTTTGACTGCCTCGGAGGCTCACCTTTTGTTCGCGGGGAGCGTAGCCCAGGTATTCTACGCGGAGGGTGTAGTCGCCCGTTTCGAGGGGAGAAAACAGGTAAAAACCATCGGCGTCGGCGATGGTACCGCCCCCTTATTCGATTAGTCGAACGATGGCACCGGGAAGGGGGGAACCGGTTTCGTCCGTGATGTTACCGTAAATCTTATGCTGGGCCAACAGGGGGGTGGCGCCGAGCAGCAAGACGACGAGGAGCATCCAGTTTTTCATGTGAGAAGAAAATTTAAAGTGGTGAAAGATTCCACTCCAGGGGTAAGGAGCGGATGTCATCACACCCTATAGTCCAGAGCTGACCGTGCAGTTCGGACTGTCTAATCCCTTCCCGGCATTACCCGGGCAGGTTCGATGGGTATAATCTCAGCCGAGCACTGCGCCGAGCGGGCAGCACCCTGGCACCCCAGAGAAGGCGCAAAGATAAACGCTCTGCGGCAAATAAAAAAAGGGCAAGTCATTTCCGTGTCGGGTGAAGAGGCCTCAGGGGGAGGGAGAGCAGGCCGTGCGGAGCCACCGGTCGATGAGGGGAATGGCTTTTTGCATTCGTTCGGTGAGCGAGCCACCGATTTCGACGTAGGTCTTGCCCAGGGCATCGAGTTCGTCGCGGTAGCGATCGTAGAGGGCTTCGCGGTCGTGGGGGTTTTCGCGGAGGGGATCCGCCTCCCAGGAAATGTCGGGCCGGCAGAGGAAGTAGTAGTCGTAGTGGCGCTCGTGAATCTGCTGGAGGATCCAGGGGGCGGTGCGTTGGTATTTGTATTCCGACCAAATTTTGATGGTGATCAGGTCGGTATCACAGAGCAGGAGGGGGGGACTACCGGCGCTGATGCGGTTTTCGCGGTAGAGCTGGCCTTCGGCAATCTTGATCAGGTCGCCTTCGGTGTAGCCGGCGGCTTGTTGCTCCAGGTACACCCGCGCGTATTCGGGTACCCAGGGGGCACCGTAATGAGCAGCCAGGTGCTGTGTCAAGGTAGTTTTACCGCTCGATTCAGGACCAGTAAACACAATCCGTAACATGATAACTATTCTCTTTTGTTGTTTTAGGTCTGGATACCTTGCGCCGCCCTGTCACTAACGTGGTCCTTTCGACCGCTTTCCACTGCCGGAAGCGGTGAAGACGGCCAGCGAAGGTAAAATTCAATTGTCGCCTTGGTTCATTTACTTGAGTTACACAGTATCGGGTCGGTTTACAAATGTATCAAAAGCTGCGTAAATTTCTTGTGAAATTTCTCCTTCTCCCCATTTTTTCGACGGAAGAGCCGGTGTTACAACCCGAGGGAGCGGACCCAAAGGCCGTAGTGCCTTCAATTTAGCTCCGTTTTTTGCTTTGCTGCCCGTAAAAGTGGGGGACCCGCCGTGGAGAACGTACTTTTGTTCCCGCATTCACTGCGTTTTGAAATTTCTAAATATTGAACTCATGAGATACCTAATTGTTTCTCTCCTGGGGTTATTTGTGCTCCCCCTGATGGCTCAGGACATTCGGCCCCTCAAAGGCTTTCGCCCCACCGAGCCCTACGACAACGTCGCGGTCATTCCCGTTTACAGCGATGGTGAGACCAGTAGCTTCGTAATTTACATCAAGCAGGGGGTGGGTCTGCACTACCACGCCTAGCATACCGAACAAATCGTGGTGCTGGGG
>CALCCH010000201.1 GCA_937899855.1 uncultured Saprospirales bacterium
ACCTCCACCTCAAAAGCCTCTTCGGCATCGAAGGAAGCTATAGCTTTGCGGTGCGGACCAATCGCCACGAAGCGGCAATCTCGGTGGCCCATATGGTCCGGGAATTGCAATACGACAACCTCGTCGTACTCGGCGATTTCAATGCCTTTGAGTTTTCGGACGGCTATGTCGACGTGGTCAATCAAATCTCCGGGCAGCCCTCTCTCGGCGCCGAATTCCCCGTGCAATCCATCGTCAACCCTCCCCTGACCAACCTCAGCACCAGCGACTTCCTCGAACCCGCCGAGCAGTATTCCTACGTCTTCCGGGGCAATGCCCAGATCCTCGCTCACTGCTTGGCCAACGACTTTTCCGGGCTGGAGGTACGCGACCTCCAGTACATCCGCGGCAATGCCGACAACCCGGCCCTCACCGTCAATAATCCGCTGACGCCCCAGTTTTCCTCCGATCACGACGGCTTTGTCCTCTACCTCGAACTGGCCGATACCCTGCTGACCGGGCAGTCGGAGCCGCCACTTGACCCGGCGACGCTCTACCTGCCCAATCCCTACCCGGCGGGGGGCAGCATCGAATTTAGCCCCAGCCAAACCGGGGATTACAACCTGCGGCTGTGGACGAGCCAGGGGCGCTTACGGCATAATCAGGCGCTGGGGCAGCAACAAGCCGGAGCGGTCCGCTCCTACTTCCTACCCAACGATTTGCCCCGGGGGCATTACATTTTGGAAATTGCGGGAAAAGGCCTAAGTTATCGGCGACAAATCCTGATCCTCGAGTAAACCGCTTCCCGGTGGGTAGCGCAAAACCAGCACATGAAGCAGATCATTCTTTACTGTGGTATCCTCCTATTGAGCCTTTGTTGTAGCGAACCGTCCGCCCCGGAGCCAGCGGCCAGCCCCGATGCAGCCGATGGCACCGCCGCCATGGTGGCCGAACTCCGCACCATCGCCCAGCGGACCGACAATCTCCAGATGTGGCACCTCAATCGGGCCCGAGCCCAGGCGATTGACCAGCGCCTGGATCAAGTCAGCGATCCCGGTCAGCGAATCAGCATGTTGTTCCAGTCCGGGATCGAATGGCTCAACGCCGGCGAGTACCAACGCGCCATCGCCCAACTCCAGGCCATCTTTGACTTTATCGACGGTCAGCAATTGAAATTGCCGCCCCAACAGTACTGGACCATCAAGGAACTGCTGGGGATCGCTCACCTGCGGAAGGGAGAAATCGAAAATTGCCTGCAAGCCCACAACGCGTATTCCTGTATCCTCCCCATCGAAGAAGCCGGTCAGCACCAGTTGCGGGAAGGCTCGGAAAATGCCTTGCAGATTTTTGACGAGATCCTGACCGCCCAACCCAGTAATGTACAGGTCAAATGGCTGTACAACCTCGCCCAGATGACCCTCGGTGGCTACCCCCAAGACATTCCCGCCGGTCGCCTCATCCAGCCGGAAGTATTCGAATCCGAAGCAGCCCTCCCCCGCTTTACCGATCGCGCCATGGAACTGGGCCTGGCCGTCAACGACATCTCGGGCAGCGTGGTGATGGATGATTTTAACAACGACCACTACCTCGACCTCCTGGTCAGCTCCTACGGTCTGGACGATCAGCTGCGCTACTTCGAAAACGATGGGCGGGGCGGCTTTACGGACCAAACCGAGGCGGCGGGTCTGACCGGGCTCTGGAGCGGACTCAACATGGTCCAAGCCGATTACAACAACGACGGCTGGGTCGACGTCCTCGTCCTCCGGGGAGCCTGGCTGGGCACGGATGGCAATCACCCCAACTCCTTGCTCCGCAACAACGGCGACGGCACCTTTAGCGACGTGACCCGCCACAGCGGCCTCTACTGCCAGTATCCCACCCAGACCGCCGCCTGGCTCGACTTCGACGCCGATGGCTGGATCGACCTCTTTATCGCCAATGAGTATTCGAGCAATACCCCCGCCACCGCCCAGCTTTTTCACAACCGGGGCGATGGGACCTTTCGCGAGGTCGCCGCGGAAAAGGGAGTGGCCATCCGGGCCTTCGTCAAGGGCTGCGTGGCCAGCGACTACAACAACGACGGCTTCGCCGACCTCTACCTCTCGGCCATCAGTGGCGACAATTACCTCCTCCAAAATGGCGGCCCCGCGGAAGATTTTAAATTTAAAAACGTCGCCGCTACGGCGGGGACCACCGAGCCCCGCGTCAGCTTTCCCTGCTGGTTTTTCGACTACGACCAGGACGGCTGGGAAGACCTCTTCGTAAGTGGCTTTGACTTTCAGCAATTTGAAACGGCGGCGGGAGAGGTCGCCCGTGATTACTTGGGGGAAAAGGTATCGGCCGAGCTGCCGCGACTGTACCACAACAATCAGGACGGAACCTTTAGCGAGGTGAGCCAGGCGATGGGCGTCGACCAGGTACTCTTTACGATGGGTTGCAATTTTGGCGACCTGAACAATGACGGCTATCCAGACTTTTACGCCACCACGGGGACCCCCGATTTTCGGGCCCTCGTCCCCAACCGCATGTTCCTCAACGGCGGCAAGGGGCAAGCCTTTTTGGACGTCACCCGGGCTGGGGGCTTTGGCCACCTGCAAAAGGGCCACGGCGTCGCCTTTGGCGATATCGACGCGGATGGAGACCAAGATATTTACCACGTACTCGGCGGCTCCTACGACGGGGACAATTTTATGAATGCCCTATTCGTCAATCCCGGTCCGGCGCAGCACTGGGTAAAGCTGCGGCTGGTGGGGCGGCGGTCCAACCGTTCGGCCAGCGGGGCGCGCCTGCGAATCCGGGCGAGCGATGCCCGGGGGGACACGCGCGATTTTTACAGCCGGGTCAATTCGGGGGCCAGCTTTGGGGCCAGTCCGTTGTTGGTGGAGCAGGGCTTGGCGGCCTACGCGCAGATCGAAAGCGTGGACGTATGGTGGCCGGGACAGTCGACGGCGGAAAGTTTTGGCGGGGTAAGCAGTGACGGTTATTTCTTTATCGAGGAAGGTAAAGGAATGGCAAAAAAAGTGGACGTACCGACCTTACAGCTACGGGGCGATGCCGGGCACAAACACCACCACCAGTAAGCAGCGTCAGGCGGAGGGTACGACGAGCTCGCAGTAGCGCTCGAAGGCTTCGGCGGAATTGATCTTGACGTGGGCAAAATCGCCGATCCGTACGTAGTATTGTTTGGCATCCACCAGTACTTCATTGTCCACCTCGGGCGAGTCGGCTTCACTACGCCCCACAAAGTAGCCACCTTCCTTGCGGTCGAAGAGCACGCGGAGCGTTTTTCCTACTTTTTGCTGATTTTTTTCGTACGAAATGGCTTGTTGGAGCTCCATCAGTTGGTTGGCTCGCTCGGCCTTTTGCTCGGCGGGAATGTCGTCGGGCAGGACGTGGGCGCGGGTATCCTCTTCGTGGGAGTACTGAAATACCCCCACCCTTTCGAAACGCAGGTCCTCCACAAAGCGGCAGAGCTCGGCAAATTCCTCATCCGTTTCGCCGGGGAAGCCCACCAGGAGGGTCGTGCGGATGGCGATACCGGGTACGCGCTGGCGGGCGTAGTCGATCAATTCGCGGGTTTCGGCCTGGGTGATCTGGCGGCGCATCCGTTGGAGGACGGTGTCACTGGCGTGTTGGAGGGGGATGTCGAGGTAGTTAC
Source organism: uncultured Saprospirales bacterium (assembly GCA_937899855.1). Classification (GTDB taxonomy): domain Bacteria; phylum Bacteroidota; class Bacteroidia; order Chitinophagales; family Saprospiraceae; genus CALLVY01. The sequence goes on from CALCCH010000201.1 coordinate 3,638, forward strand.
AGATTTCGGGGCGCTCGGCCATGACGTCAAAGATTTCGCGGGGAAATTTGCTGGGGTAGGCGTAGTGGAGGCGAATCCACTCGATGCCTTCGACGTCGGCCA
>CALCCH010000202.1 GCA_937899855.1 uncultured Saprospirales bacterium
GGTTTTTTTGCGTCTGCTGGTTTTTTTTTTTTTGGTGGGGGGTTGGGGGGTGGGGGGGTGTTTGGGGGGGTGTGGGGGGGTTTGTGGGGCACGGGCCAGAGGGTCCACAGGGCCAGCCCTCCCAGGAGTAGGCTCCCCAGCCCAAAGAGCCAGTACCAGGCGAAGAAACGACGGCGCTGCCGCCGGTCCCGATCGATCAATTCCTCGGCTTGCTGCCAGTAGGCTTCGTCGAATTCGGGAAGGTCGCGGCCTTCGAGTTTATCCCGGAAAAAGCGGTCCAGTTTGTTGCTCATACTCAGATCACTTTGGTCGTATTTATCAATTCGCGCATCATTTCTTGTAACTTTTTGCGGGCAAAAGACAGGTGCCATTTTGAGGTACCCGTGCTGATGTCCAGCATCTCTCCAATTTCCATGTGGCTGTAGCCATCGATGGCAAAAAGGTTAAAAACTTTTTGGCTCACGGGGGGAAGTTGACGGATCAGGGCCTCCAATTGATCGGCATCGAATTGCTGATCGGCCTTGTTAAAGTCGAGTTGGTCGTGTTCGGGGTCGGGTTGGGTACTGAAGTCTTTGTACTCGATCAGTTCGCGCACTTTGCGATCGCGGCGGAACTCGTCGATGATCGCGTTGATCATGATGCGCCGAATCCAAGCTTCAAAGGGAACGGTAGATTCGTATTTGGCCAGTCCCTTGAGGATTTTTAGAAACCCCAAGTTGAGAACGGCCACCGCATCGTCGCGATTGTTTTTGTAACGCATACACACGCCAATCAGCACCGGAAAACAGGACCGGTAGAGTTGGTACTCGGCCCGACGATCCCCGCGGATACAATCTCGAAGCAGTTGGCGGTTGACGTTCATAAATCCCTTTACGGGTTGATCTACCTTGGTGTTCTCCTAAAAGTAGCGGAAAGTGGGAAAAATACTAGATTTTATTCCCAACTTTCCGCTTTCCTTCTACGCTATAAAACTATCTAGGAGTTAAAATTTCATTTATTGCTTGAGCAATTTACCCACCACGGCCCGTTGGCCATCGTTGAGTTCGAAGAGGTAGAGCCCCGCGGGTAAATCGGCCACCGATATTTCGATCCGACCGCCCCGAGCGTCACCCCTCCAGGTCCGCTGCAACTGACCGGCCAGGCCGTGAATCCGCAGCTCCAAGGCATTGCCCCAGCTGTTGTCCAGCTCCAGGAACCACTGGTCCGTAGCCGGATTGGGGAAGGCCTTCCAAGTGTTGTCGGGCGCTACGGCAAAGGTGCCCGTACTGATGTCGCCATTTTCCACCTCAAAGTCGCGACCCTCCACCAGCGGACCGTCGGCCGTCAGGCTTACCCAGTAGTGAGCGTGCTCGTGACCGGGCCATTCTACCATCACCTGGTAGTTTCCGAAGGGCAGGTTGCCAAAGTCGTAGTTGCCATCCGCATCCGAATGGACGTAGGCGATGATGTTGCCAAATTCGTCAAGGAGCAGGATCGTGATGCCCGGAATGCCCGTTCCATCCTCGTGGTGGATGTTGCCGCTGATGCCACCGTTGCCACTGCCGCTGCCGTTGAGGGGATGCAGGAGGACATAGGCATCGCACCAGGTCGTGTTGTTGGGAATGCTGAAGACGCGCGCATCGTCCCACATGGCCTCGGAAAAGGCGTAAGTCGGGGCGTACAGATCGGCTCCGAGCGCTCCAGCCTGGATGCCGGCACGAACGATGTAGTCGCCATCGGCTAGGCCATCAAAGCTATAGCTCCAGAAGTAGGCCTGGCCCGAGAAGCTTTGGGTGTCTACCAAGGTGGCCGTACCATTATCGAGGCGGTACAGTTCGACCAGGGTGGCCCCAATCGGGTCGGTAGAATCGGGTGGGTACACCAATCCACAGATGCTGCGGTTGAGGTCGGGACTCCCTAGGAAGTCGTAGCAGGCCGTGGCCACGCAACCCCCTCCGTCGGTAAAGGTAACGCAGTAGATGCCGGGCTGGCTGACGACGATAAAGTCTTCGGTTTCTCCGGTCGACCAAACGTAGCTGAAGGGAACCGGGCCATTGGCCGGCGTACCCGCCACCAGGATGCTCTCACCGGCCGTCCCAGTGGTGTCCTCGTAGATGAATACCGAACAGGTCACCGAATCGGGATAGTAGTAGTAACAGTCGGAAGCTTGGCAGCCATTGTCATCGGTCACGGTAGCGCAGTAGGTCCCCGGCTGCGTGAGGATGATAAAATCATTGGTCTCGCCCGTATTCCACTGGTAGCTGTAGGGACCAGGACCCGTCGAGTAGGCCCAAATCACCACCGAATCAATGGGTAGGATGGTATCGCGAAGGTTAAAGGCGGCGCAGTCAATGGGATCGGCCAGGTAGTAAAAGCATTCGGAGGCTTGGCAACCCGTTGCGTTATCGGTCATCGTGACGCAGTAAACACCCGTTTCGAAGACCGCAATCCAGTCGCCCGTATGGCCGTTGCTCCACACGTAGCTGAAGGGCCCTACCCCAATGGATTGGGCGTACAGGAGGGTCGTGTCGCCTCCGAACACCGTATCCTGGTAGATGAATACCTGGCAGGAATCACCACCGTTAATGGGGCCATCGTAGTAGTAGCAGGTCGCGGCTTCGCAACCGTTGGCATCGGTGACGGTAGCGCAGTAGGTACCGGCTTGGGTGACGGTGATGAGGAAGGAAGTCTCGCCCGTCGACCACTGGTAGGTGTAGGGGCCGGGGCCCGAGGAATAGGCGCAGAGCAATTCGCTGCCGCCACCGCCCGGTAAGCCCTGGATGGTGGCCGTACATTCGAGCGGATCGTGGAAATAACAGGCCACCGCTACGCAACCCGTGGCATCGGTGACGGTGACGCAGTACTCGCCCGCTCCACCGACAAAGGTGATTTTACTGGTACTGCCCGTATTCCACTGGTAGCTGAAGGGAGGCGTTCCCCAAGCTTCGGCCACCAGGACCAAGGTATCCGCACCACTGATGGAGGTATCGGGGTAAATGAATACGCTGCAAGAATCACCACCGTTACCGGCACCCTCGTAATAGTAACAGGTCTCCGCCGCGCAACCCCAGGAGTCCACCACGGTGACGCAGTAGAGACCGGGTTCGGTAACGTTGATGATAAAACTCGTTTCCCCCGTCGACCACAGGTAGGTGTAGGGGCCGGGGCCCGAAGAATAGGCACAAAGGTCTTCTCCACCATTGCTGGCCCCCAGTACGCCAATGGAAGCGGTACAGGAATCGGGATTATTTTGGAAGCTGTAACAAGCGCTGGCCTCACAACCATTGACGGCGGTAATCGTGACGCAGTAGGTACCGGAAGTGTAGACGGGAATGGCTCCCGCCGTACTGCCCGTACTCCAGTTATAGGTGAATGGACCCGCCCCGTTGGCCTCGGCGTAGAGGAAGAGCGAATCGTAACCGTAGGAGGTATCGGCGTAGATGTAGACACCACACGAATCGATCGTTCCTCCAAAGTAGTAGCAACTGCTCACCACACAACCCACCGCGTCGGTCATATCGACGCAGTAGACCCCCTGGGTATCGGCAAAAATACTGACGCCGGTTTCTCCCGTACTCCACAGGTAAGAATAAGGCGGCACGCCCCACATGACGGCGGTCAGCACCGGCAAGGGGCCTTGAGCAAAGGGATCTTCGTAGATGTAGCCACTACAATAGTTGTTGGTATCGGGTACGTAATAAAAACAATCGCTGGCCTCACAACCGGTACTGCTCGTAATCGTCAGGCAGTATTCGCCCTCTTGGGTGACAAAGATCTCGCTATCCGTCGATCCCGTACTCCAATTGTAGGTAAAGGGTCCTTGCCCAGTGAGGTAGGGGTACAGGAGTACGCTATCGGAGGGCCAGTAGAATAAGGTATCGTAGAGGGTGACGGAACAATCGAGGAGAGGCTGGTACAGCACGCAACCGAGGGCCACACAGCCCGCACCATCGGTCACCGTCACGCAGTAGGTACCGGCGGCGCTGGGGGTGATGGTTTGGGTGCTGTCACCGGTAGACCAGACGAAGGTATAAGGCCAAGAACCGTAGGGCCAGGCGGTTATTCGGTCGTTGCCACTATTGGTAACAACGTTGACGCCACAGCTCGGGATTTGGTAATCAATGGCGGTAGCGCAATCGAAAGCTTGGCAACCGAGGGCATCGGTGACCGTGACGCAGTATTGGGTAATCGTGTCAAAGACGGTGAGGTAGGGGGTCGAATCACCCGTCGACCATGCGTAAGTGTAAGGAGGCGTTCCCCAGGAATCGGCGTAAAAGACGTATTCGCCGCTGGTGGAGGAGGTGTCCTGATAAATGGTGACCTCACAACTATCCAGGGCTTCAGCATAGAAGGTGGAGGAG
>CALCCH010000203.1 GCA_937899855.1 uncultured Saprospirales bacterium
CGTGGTCAGGGGCCCGCCTGGGAACGAGCCGCGCGCTTGGGCAAAGGCATGAACCTCTCCTGGATGGAACAGTACTGGGAGGGCAGCCCCGATCTGCGCTATGCCGATTACCTCAATTGGGCCAAGCTCGACGGCCTGGCGGAGGACCTGGAGCTGATGCAACGCCTGGGCGTACAGACCCTCCGTTTGCCGGTTAGTTTTGAGTACTGGGCCGAGGAAGGGGCTCCCCACCAGCTCTTGCGTACGGATTATTTCACCGCCATCGACTCGCTCCTGCTGTGGTGCGAGCGCTACGATTTTAACCTGGTTTTGGACTACCAGCACGGCTGGTTGGAGGATTGCAGCTTTGGACCGTCTCAGCAACGCCTCCTCGCTCTGTGGCAACAAATCGCATTGCGCTATCGGGACAGCGATCCCGAACGGCTTTTCTTTGAACTGTACAACGAGCCCCACACCATCAGTGCGGAGCGTTGGCAAACGGTGGTGGAATGGCTGGTGGCCGAGCTACGGCCGCTGGTGCCCAAACATACCTTTATCATCGGTGGGGTGGATTACAACAGCATCGGGGGATTGCTCCAGTTGCAAGCCCTGTCGGACCCCAATATCATCTACACCTTTCATTTTTACGAACCCTTTCTCTTTACCCACCAGGGGGCCAATTGGGCCGGCCGTGCCGTGGCAACCACTCGGATTCCCTTTCCTTACGACCGAGAAACCATGCCGCCGCTGTCGCCCCGGGCGCGGGGCAGTACGGGCGAAAAACTCTACCGCTGGTACCGCGACGATGGGCAGGAGCACCGCATTCGGGAGTATTTGCAGGTGGCCAAACACTGGTCCCTGGAGCAGCAACGGCCCATTTGGTGTGGAGAGTGGGGCTCCCACGACCGGGCGGACCGCGAAAGCCGCTGTCGGTACGCGGCGGCCTTGCTACAAGCCTTTCAGGAGTTGGATATGCCCCATTGCTACTGGGAATGGGACCGAAATTTTAGCTTCTTTGAGTGGGAAGTGGGCTGGGAGTACATCCCGGATTGTATGATGGAGGCCTGGGATAGTACCATTCCCCAGACCCAGCCCAGCATGATGGCGGAGACGGATCCCCTCGTGATTGGCAATCCCTTTGGGGAGCATCTGGTGGTTCACTTTCCCCAGGCCGATCGCTTTGAGCGCTGTATCGTGTACCACAGCGACGGGCGTTTGGTGGGTATCTACTACCTCGGTGGAAGTTCCTGGACCCTGGATACCCAGCATTGGGGTGTGGGGACTTATTTGCTCCGGTTCGAAAACCTGACCAATGCGGAGCGCACGTTGCTAAAGGTTTTCAAAACCGTTGGTGGGGGAGAATGAGGGACATCTAAAAGCGCACGACCAATTCTTCCAACATTCCGATCAGCACTTTATTGAGTTGGGCAATGGCCAGATCCAGCCGCCAATTTTCTCGATTGCGGGCCTCCACGTAATTGGAAATGGCCCGAATTTCCAAAAACGGAACCCCTACTTGCAGACAGGCCAGGAAGAAGGCCGCGCCCTCCATGCTCTCGATATCCGAGCCGTACTTTTGCTGGATGGCGGCAATACTGGGGGGATAGCCGTGGACTTTATTGACCGATAGGCCGTGGACGGGCGTCAGAAAAGAACTTTCCTGCGTGGGGTTGTGTAGGACGCCAAATTGGAAAGGCGCCGCGTCGGGCGAGAGGAGCCCCAGTTGGTGGAGGTCGGTAAAACGGCCGTCGGCTTCCTCGACGCCCAAGTCGCCAAAGCGTTCGGTGACCACGTTGACCACCTGCCCCAGCTCTAGGTCGCGATGGAAGGCACCCGCCACTCCGGCATTGATGGCCAGCCCCGTACTTCCGGGCTGGAGTACACGCCCCAGGCTCAGTGCGGTGTGGGTAAGGCCCACGCCCGTGACCAGCAGGGCCACTTGCAATTGCTCCTTTTGATACACCTGCGTATCGAGTTGTTCAAAATGTTCTCGGAGGTAGTCTTGTAGGGGAGCGATCTCAAAGGGGGTAGCCGCTACGATTAAGATGCGAAAAGGTGGGTTTACTTGTTCCATTGGTAGGTGGCGCTAAAAGAGGGGGTGATGCCCAGGATTTCGTGGTAGGTGGCGGCGACGTCCAGTTGAACTTGTTCTTGAACGAGGTAGCCAAATCCCAGACTGACTTCGTTGGGTTGGGTTTGGGTGCCCAGGCGAATGGCCAGGGCTTCGATGATTTGGTATTCCAAGCCCAGGTGAATCTCGGCGGGAAAGTCGAGGTCTTTTTCCACTTCGAGGGCCAGCCGCAGTTTGGAGGAGGCGCGGTAGAATCCCCCCAATTTGAAGATGGTCGGGAGGCTTTCGCCGCCCACCGTCGTGACGCGAGCCGGGCTGTAGAGGTAAACGCCAAGGGTCAGTTGCTTGGAGACTTGCGATTGTAGCCCTGCCTCGAAGGTGACGAGGTTCTGGGAGTTAAAATCTTGAACTTGGAGTCGGAGAAAGTCGATTTGCGCGCCGATGGCGATGCGGTCGGAGAGTTTGCGGGCGTAGGCCAGTCCGACCTTTTGCTCGTTGTACTCCTCGATCCCAAAATACTGGAGGGCCAGCCCGAAGGTGCCCGCCGGGCCGGGGATGGCGGCGGCGGCGGCTACCGAACGCAGGTCAAAACCCACGAAGCGGTTCTCCGCGATGGCGGTAAAGGCGCTGCGCTTGAGGTGGGCCAGGCCCGCTTGGTTGGCAAAAATACTGTTGATGTCCTGAAAGCCCACCGTGGCGTTGCCCATGGCGGCTCCCCGCGCTCCGGCGATGGCGGGCAGCCCCGACTGGGCGTACAGCTGGCCACCAAATACCAAGGCGAAGAACAGGGAAATTGCTTTTTTCATGCGGCGCAAATTGTGCACCTAAAGCTAGTAAAATCCTACTGATAATTGTCCCCGTTTTTGTTTAATTTAGCCGCACGGCAGGATAAAGAGGCGCCTTTTTCACTCGTCAAAACGCCATCGTATCAATGACCAAACTGAGAAGAAATCACGAATCGCAGCGCTCCGCCGCCGGTGGAATGATTGCCCGGGTGGGCATTTTTTCCCTCCTCGCCGGAGGACTTTTTTGGATCTTTAACCAATTTGGAGGATCGGAGCCCGCGGGCAGTCCCGCCGTAGAAACCGACCCCACCTCCTTTGAAGAAAATTTTCTCCCCAGCTCCAGCACCGGAGAGGTGATTCACCACACCTATTATTCCCTTTCCTATTCCGAGGCCCACGAGCAAGCCGAATGGGTGGCCTACGAACTGAGCAAAAAAGACTTGCTGGTGCCCAACGTCGAACGGACGGGCGATTTTCGGCCCGACCCGCGGGTGCGCAAAGCCTCGGCCTCGACCCGGGATTACTCCGGCAGCGGTTACGATCGGGGCCACCTCGCCCCGGCGGGCGACATGGCCTTTTCCCGCGAGGCGATGTCCGAGTCTTTTTACATGAGCAATATGAGTCCCCAAATCCGCAATTTTAACGGTGGGGCCTGGCGAGAATTGGAGGAGACGGTCCGCGACTGGACCTACGAATTTGGCCGGCTTTACGTCATCACCGGTCCGGTGTTGAGCCGGGGGATTCGGGAAAAAATTGGGGATAATGGGGTATCGGTACCCGACGAATACTTCAAGGTCATTCTCGATGCCGAGAGCGAAGTTCCCAAGGCCATCGCTTATCTGCTGCCCAACGAAATCATCCAACTGCCCCTCCACGACTACGCCCTGAGTGTGGATGAGGTAGAGGAAATTACGGGGCTTGATTTTTTCAATGATCTCTTTCCCGATAAACTGGAGGAACAGCTCGAATCGACTTATCGCGTGAACCAGTGGCCCGTAAAGGAAAATCGTTTTAAGCGACGGTTGGAAGAGTGGAACCGCCGTCGCTGAGAAGATAAAATGCTGATGCTGGTGCTATTCTCGTCCCTTAAGGAGTTGGGTGCTGTTCATGGGAATGTAGCTGCTGCGGTAGATGTCCCAGGGGGTATTGAGGTATTGGTTTTCACCAAAATAAGTGATGATCTTTTCAAAGCTATCGGGATCCTTGTACCCGGTGATGGGCTGGATCACTTCCAAAGATTCGTCGAGAAAAACAATGCCGGGGGTACCCAAGCCGCCACTGGTCATGGTGGCGGCCAATTCGTGATAGCCACTCCCATCGGAGCGCACGTACTTGTAGGTTCGATCCCGAAATTCGATCGGTTCCCGTTGTTCGGCATTGAGCTTAACGGCGTAAAAGTTCTTGTTGATGTAGTCGATGAGGTGGGTTTCTCGGTAGGTCGTACGGTCCATGTAGCTGCACCAGCTGCACTGGGTCTTGTAAATGTTGACCAAAACCTTACGGGGGTCTTGTTGGTGCAGTTGCATGGCATCCTCCCAGGATAACCAGCGGATTTGCTCATTGGTTGGAGTGGCTTCCAGCAGTGCGGTAGCGCGCTCGGTAGCGGGGTGGTCGTGGTGCTTAAACGAGAGCACGGAGAGGGCAAATACCAAAACCACCATTGGGACGAAAACCTTTTTCATTATTACAACTTTTCTCTGGAATTCAGTCTCGAAGTAAGCGTACTGCTCTTGGGACAAAATTAATAACTAATGAACAAAAAACAAGGCACTGCTAGGGTGTGGCCGCTTCACTTTAATAAATTATTAACGCCACCTTAACTTTGCGGCTCCCAACTTTACCCCGGTCCGCCTTGTTGATGCAGGCCTTAGCGCCGGTAGTAGTCGAGTTGATCTCCCGCCAATTCCAAGTGCTGACTGAGGTAGTGCGGGGGGAGCGAAGGAGCTGGGATTCCCCCACCCAGTGCCGCGCTAGCCGTAAAAACGCGCGCCTCATCCCAGAGCCCAGCTTCAATAAACGTGCCTAGCAACCGGGCGCCCCCCTCCACCATCACGACGTCGACCCCCCGTTCCAACAATGCGCCAAGGAGCCGGGGGAGTAGGGTCTGGTCGAAGGGCAAATGCAATACCTCGACGGCAGGGACCTCACTCCATTGCGCCGTCCACTCGGACCGCTCGGTCACCAAAAGTGTCGGATGTCCATCGGTAAAAAGGTGGAGCTTTGGGGACAAGCGCCTCCGTCGGTCGAGTACGATGCGGAGCGGGGAGGGGCCGGGGAAAAGGCGGGTCGTCAATCGCGGATTGTCGCAATGGGCGGTATTGGTTCCGATAAGGATGGCGTCGATCCTGCTGCGCCAGCGGTGAACGAGGCGTTTGGAGTAGGCATTGCTCAGCCAAACGGGGCGGTTGGGTAAGCCCATAAAACCATCGTGGGATTGGGCATACTTGAGCAGAACTTGGGGGCGTTTCTCCCGGTGTCGAAGGGCGAATCCGCCGAGCAGGTGCAGGGCTGGGCGAGGATCGGGAGCGACGACCACCATGACCCCCGCCGCGCGCAAGCGCGCGATCCCCCTACCCGCCACCAAGGGATTGGGGTCGATCGTACCCACAACGACACGGGGAATCCGGTGCTGGAGGAGGAGATCGACACCGGGGGGTGTTTGGTCATGGTGGGAGCTGGGCTCCAGGGAGACGTAGAGGGTGGAGTGGGGGAGCAGTTGGCGCTGGGAAGGGGAAAGCTGTTCGATACAGCGGGCCTCGGCGTGCGGCCCCCCGTAGCGCTCGTAGTGGGCTTCACTGAGGATGGTTTGGTGGTGCACCAAGAGGGCCCCAACCGGAGGATTGGGGTAAACAGCGCTTCCAGCACGGCGGGCCAGGTCGTAGCAGCGGTGAAGGTAGCGAAGGTCAGCAGGTGGGAGCATGCGGTGGATGGCTTGATCGGTGCGGGCCGGTTAGAGATAATAATATGGCCTTTGAGGGCCAAAAGAAAACAAGATTTTTGAATTTGCTGGCCCCAGCGAGTAAAAAAAATGCAAAAAAAGCCAACACATTGTTTCCAGTTCCGAAAGTTTTTCTATATTTGTTATACTATGGCTTTTCAAAGCTGTGATTTTATGGTTGATTTATAACAAATTATGGTTGATTTTTTATTTCTTCACTTAAACTAGAGAGAGCGTGTTATACAAAGTCAAACTTAAAAACGCCGATGACCACGTGTTGTTGGACGATAAGGTCTATGAATACCTTACAAACGATCCCTACCTTGTAAAAGTTGATTTCATCAACAATCTGCGTCGCCATTCCAGCGGCTGTGGGGTTTTCCAAAAAACCTGGCCCAAAGCTGGGGGAGGCTACAAAACGGAAACCATCTATTTGCACAAACTTATCGCGGAGAAGTTTTTACCCGACGAGCGAACCAAAGAGAAAAATCTCGTTGGTGCGCGCAACGGAAACAAACTCGATTGCCGATTGGAAAACATCGTTTGGCGCTCGCGCTCGGTGGCTAGTCGCCAACGCAAGACTTCGAGCAAATGTGGGTATACCGGCGTGTATAAAGAAAACAACCGCTACCGTGCGGTGATCTCCATCAACCGCAAATCCGTACACATTGGCATGTTTGCTACGGCTGAAGAAGCTGCACTGGCTTACAACAAAAAGTCACGGGAGCTTTACGGTGAGGATGGCAAGATCAATATCATCAGAAAACCCGAAGAAGAAACCAAAGGCAAGGGCGGTAAGAAAAAGTAAAATTCGCCGTTCTTGTGGTGTACTGGAATGCTCCATCCCCGAGTGTCACTGGGAATGGAGCATTTTTAGGTAAAATTCTGGTCAAGATAGCTGAATTCTCCCCCAAAGCTTGCACTTCTCCATTATCATTGCGCCATGAAAATCGAAAATGATCTCCTCTTGCGCGTTGCGCGTGGCGAAAAGGTAGAACGCCCCCCGGTGTGGCTGATGCGACAAGCCGGGCGAATCCTGCCACAGTACCGCGAACTCCGCGCCAGCGTAGCCGGTTTTAAGGCCCTCGTCAGCAACCCCGCCCTGGCGGCGGAGGTTACCCTCCAACCCGTCGACGAGCTCGACGTCGACGCCGCCATTATTTTCTCCGATATCCTGGTTATTCCCGAAGCCATGGGCCTGGATTACGACATGGTAGAAAAACGTGGCCCCTTGTTTCCTCGGACCGTTCAAACGGCTGCGGACCTGGCGGATTTGCGTTCGGGAGCCACGGCGGCACAGCACCTGGAGTACGTCTACGAAGCCCTGCGCCTCACCAAGGCGCAGTTGCAAAACCGCATTCCCCTCATTGGCTTTGCCGGAGCGCCCTGGACCATTTTCGCCTACATGGTGGAAGGCAGCGGTAGCAAGACCTTTTCCAAGGCCAAAAAGTTGCTTTACACCCAACCCGCCCTGGCCCACGAATTGCTCCAAAAAATCACCGACACCACCATCGCTTACCTGCGACTCAAACGCCAGGCGGGAGCCGATATCCTACAGGTGTTTGATTCCTGGGCTGGCATCCTCAGCCCCGCCCAGTACCGCGAATTTGCCCTGCCCTACCTCCGCCAGATTCGCACTGCGCTGGCCGATGACCTACTGATCCTCTTCGCGCGAGGAGCGGCGCACGCCTGGCCCGCCCTGGCCGAAATGGGAGCCAATGTCGTCGGTTTGGATTGGAATATTACTGCACCCGCCGCCCGTCAATTATTGGGTCCCGAGCAAGTGGTACAAGGCAACTTGGATCCTTGCGCCTTGTACGCGCAAGAAGCTGATATTCAGCATCTCACCACCACAATGTTAAATGATTTTGGTGGCCATCAGATCGCCAACTTGGGACACGGTGTTTACCCCGACACCCCCTTGGACAACGTTCGCTGCTTTGTGGAGACGGTCAAAAACTATCGTTACTCCTCTTAAGGGATTGATAGTCAATTTTTTATGCAAAAAATCAGCGAAGCATACGAAAAATATTTTTTAGTAAATTGAGTTTTGATTAGTACCTTTAGCGCTGCTAGAGAGCAACCAGTAGAAAACCAAGCTAAAAACAGACGTCTATGGGATGGTTTAAGCGGCTTAAAGATGGCATCATCACTTCCACCAAGGATAAGAAAGAGGCCCCCGATGGGCTTTGGTACAAATGCCAGCGCTGTAAGGCAGCCAGCACGCTCAAGGAGGTACGGGAAAACTTTCACAAGTGCACGCGGTGCAATTACCACATCCGCATCGGTTCGCACGATTACTTTGATCTGCTTTTCGATGGCGAGTATACCGAAATCGCCACTGATATCCAATCCGAAGACTTTCTCGAATTCACCGACCTAAAACCCTATAAAGACCGCCTCGAAGCGGCCCGTAAGAAAACCGACCTCGACGATGCCCTCTCGGTGGCGATAGGAACGGTGGAAGAAAAACCGCTCGTAGTGGCGGCCATGGATTTTTCCTTTATCGGTGGGTCGATGGGCTCGGTGGTGGGGGAGAAGATCGCCCGCGCCATTGACTACGCCCTGACGGAACGGACGCCCCTGATGATCATCTCCAAGTCCGGTGGGGCGCGCATGATGGAATCGGCTTTTTCTCTGATGCAAATGGCCAAAACCTCGGCCAAGCTGAGTCAACTGGCCAAGGCCGGTGTCCCTTACTTTTCGTTCATGACCGATCCCACGACGGGAGGGGTGACGGCGTCCTTCGCCATGTTGGGCGATATCAACTTTGCCGAACCCGAGGCCCTTATCGGTTTTGCTGGTCCTCGCGTCATCAAAGAGACGATCAAAAAGGACCTTCCCGAGGGCTTCCAGACCTCCGAATTCCTGCTCGATCACGGCTTCCTCGACTTTATCGTGGACCGTAAAGATTTGAAGACCCGCGTTGGAGAATTGCTGCGCTTGTTCTAGGCCGTCTCCATTCCAAGACTTAAGGCATCGTATTTTCAGAAGGCATCGCCCTTTTTGAATCGAAACTTTTCCTTTTTACCGACCAATAGCATCGATCCGCCTCTGGGAGGGGGCAGGCGCTCGGGTAGCTCTGACGCGTGCAACTCGCCATACGCATTGCTAATCGGGCTGATCTTCGATGATCACGAAACGTTTGTCGAGTGGGTCGAGCTTATCGTATAGGTGGTCGAAGAAGGCGGGGCCGTGTTTGAGGTAGTAGCCGATAAAATTATCGTGACGCTCCTGCAAGCCGTTGTCTGGGAAAAGTTTTTCGCGCAGGCTGCGCAATTGCTTGAGGGCGGTATCGTGTTTTTGTTTTTCCGCTCGGTGCAGGCGGCCCTCCAATTGGCCGAGGGCTTTTTCCTGTTTGGCGCGTTCGGCCAGTACGGTTTTTTCCAGACTCGGATCCACTTGTTTGGCGCTCCGTTGGTAAGCGGCAAAAAGCGCGACCAATTGCTGATGTTGTTCCGAAAAGTCGAGGGACTCTCCCGCGTGGCGTTGCACGTAGCGTTTGACCAGCTCCTCCGTATCCTCAAATAATTCTTCGATGCCAAAGCCCAATTTTTCCCGTCTCTTGGCGACGCTCTTGTCCATCCACAGCGCAGAGTTGCGACGAATCAGGATGGGGAAGTTGAGGCCAAAATGGTCGAATTGCCGTTGGCGCTCCATCCAGTAAGCCAGCTCGCCCCCACCGCCAATGTAGGCGAGGTTGGGAAGAATGCTTTCCTGGTACAGGGGCCGCATCACAACGTTGGGGCTAAAGCGCTCCGGATGGGCTTCCAACTCCGCCAGCATTTCCGCTCTAGTAAAGCGATAATCCGTATTTAGTACCCGAAACTGCCCCTCCTCTTCCACGATGCGTTCGCGCAGTTGGGCGCGCAGGTAAAACAGATTGATACGCCGGGGAGTAGCCTGGGGCTTAAAACCCGCTTCCGTAAGCGCCTCCACCGTTTCCTGGACCAAAGCCTCGGAAGCTTGTTCGAACAATTCCGTTCGCAGATGCGGCAAAAAGGCGCGCTTCAAACGAGGTTCGTTCATATTGAGCACCACCAAACCTCGATCGCCTAACAGGTGGTGGACCATGGCGATGGTAGCGGTGGAGTAGCGATCGTATTCCCGGTAGGGTTGAATGACTCTTTGGCGAATAAAATCCGCATGCTCTCCCGTTCCCTAGGATTCCTCCAGTTCGTTCAATACCGGTTCCAAACCCTCGGTTGTCATAGCGCCTACCGAACCACGTTGCTCCGTTTGCCATTGTATTAGGCGACCAAATACCCGGGCGTGGTTGGCCTCTTCAAAATCGTGATCTTCTCCCCCCGTCACGAAAACCGGAACGAAATGGTAATCGGGATAGGCTTCCCGCAGCCGCTCCGCCAGATTGATCGTGCTGATGATTTTGTAGATATAGTAGAGGGGTCCGGTAAACAGACTGGGTTGATGGGCGGTGGTGAGGGTAAAGGTCCGTTCGTCGCGCAATTTGGCGATGTTGTGGGTCAGTTCGGCACCCAGGGGTAGGGTGGCGTACTGGTCTTGTAGTACAGTGACCAGCAGCTCGCGGTCGATGGGGTCCTGGGGTGTGTCCTTAAGGGCAAGGGCAAAACTGTCGAGGGTGGGGGAGTAGCGGAACAAAGTCCGCTCG
>CALCCH010000204.1 GCA_937899855.1 uncultured Saprospirales bacterium
GATGGCCAGCCGCAGGGGGGAGTGGATCAGCGGATTCAAGTCTTTAAACATTTCGGGATACTTATCTTTTTTGAAGCTGTAATACCAGCCCCGGCCCGAAGATAAAGAGTAAAGAAGAGATTCCCAGCAAGAGGGGCTGATTCGTCCAATCTAGTTGGAAACCCACAAAGCCCGTAATGTTGATCAAAATTCCCGCCAGCAGAAACACTCGGCTTTTACTCACCTGCCCAACGGTAGCCACTCCAATGCCCAGGAGGATCAAACTAATGGGCAGTAAGCTACTCTTGAGTAGGGGCCAGCCAAAAAAACCCAACAGCATCAAATTAAACCCGATGATGGCCCAAATCACACTGATGGTCCCCATAATTTGGTTGGACTGACGCCGCTGCTTGCGGGCGTAGTACAGCTGGGAAGCGATGGCCCCCAGGGGGATCAAGAAATAGGGATAGTAGTTGATCTCCCACTGTTCCATTCGAAACAACAGGTACTGCCCCGTACTGGCCACAAAAAGTAAGATACCCCACATCATGTAAATCAGCCCATCCTCTTCCAGCCGCACTTTGGCCTCCTGAATGACCTCGGTAATCAGGGCTAAACTTTCCTCGGGCGTAAATTCTTCGTGACTCATTGGCTTGATTTTCATCGAATATAAAGTAGTTTACGTTATAAACCAAATTTAATTCGATGAATCTACCCCACTCCGGGACCGGGTCATACATTTAATCGGTCGAGCTATCCTTTTCGGGTCCCGAAGCTTGCTTTTCCTGAGGGAAGGCAGTATCTTTCATTTTATTTAGAATTAGTCTAATTACAGGTAAGTCAACCTATGAATTTACATCCCGGCCTCCCCCAATCCTTTGAAGTACTCTTTCAACGCTATGGCCAAAAGGTAGTCTACTGCTACGAATGCCAGGTGTACCACATTCACTACGGCACCGTGTCGCTCGATTTGACGGAAGCGGCCATCGCCAACCTGATCCAAACCTTTCAGTCCTACTATAAGTTTTACCGGGGCAACGTCAGCCCCGAACACCGCTGTATCGAGGTCGACACTCCCATCCACGGCTTTCGCCTCCTCCTCTCCCCCACTGACCTACGGGAATTCGGGACCATGTTGGAAAGCGCCGTGGCCCGTTACCAGGAACGCGAGCGCCAGCGACGGCTCAACTAAAAGCTTATCCACGCTGGATTTTGGTGGTACAGAACTGACGGAGGTTTACTTCACTTCCGGGCTGATGATGATGTAGTCGCCCCGGTCGGTGTACTGGGACCAGTTGGGCTGGGCGTAGTCGGAAGCGGGAAAACAACTGATGTTTTGGATGGCTAGTTTGGAACGCAGGCGCCGGAGTTGGGTAATGGTGCCCTGCTGGTAATCGGTGTGAAAGCTACCGTTGAGGTGGAAGATGAGTGCTCCCTTGTTTTTGCGCCAGAAGCGGTAAATGCGGTAGGCCATGGAGGCATCCCAAGTACACTGGGCCTCAAAGATTTTATCGCCCAGGCCGCCGTGTCCCCCAAATCCCCCCATCAAGTCCTGAAAACGTTGGCGGTAAGCCTCATCACCGGTATAAATGGGCAGGGGAGAAAGGTGACGGCGCGAGGCTTTGGGCAGCGCTTGGAGGGCCGACTGGCCCCGGCGACTGACCAGATTGACGTAGCGGCGGGGTGCATTGGCCGCAATGACGGCTTGACCCCGTTCCTTGGCCGTCTCTACCAGGGGATGGTAGGCCTCCCGGTAGTTGTTCCAGGCCCGCCCCTCGGCAATGAGCTTATCGAGCGTAATGAAATCCGCCAAATATTCATCCACCACCTGCTGACAGTCGGTTTCGAACATTTCCAAGCTGAGGTGAGCCGCACCGTAGCGATCCAACAACAGGGTATACAGGGTGTCCTGCAACCAATGGCCGACCGCATCGTCGTGCATTTCCCCAAAAAACAATACGTCCGTATCGGCTACCGACGCAACGAGTTCGTCGAGGCTGATGATTTTCTGCTGGGCGGTAGCGTAGATTTGGTACGAGCGTTCGGCGGCGGACTGCCCCCAAGCGGTAAGCGTCAGCAGACCCAACAATAAGCTCAGGGCATGGCGCAGTGGTCTCATAAGCTATTCCGCAGCGGCCTTTTCTCGGTTTTTACGGGCCTGGATAAAGCTCCGTACGAAATAGACCAGGGCCACGATCGTACTGATCACCATCAGTCCTACCCGCAGGATCGCCATGGTGTCGCCCCGACCAATCGCACCCTGGAGGGGCTTGAACAGGCCGAATAGAATCAGCAAGGTCAGCAGAACGGCTACGTGGGCGACGACTTTGTTCTCGCTTTTGACTCCGGGAGAACACAGCAGGAGGATGATGCCAAATATGACGGGAATGAGCGCCGTCATCGACGGAGTATCCGAGGAAAGATAGCCCCAACTGCCCATGCTAACCAGAAGGATGGCGTTGATGAGGCTTGCGGTATGAGCATTCATGACTAAATCAGTTTTGATGTAAATAATACGGAAGCGCAAGATACACCTCCGCAAGGGAGAACAAGAAAAAACAAGGGAGGTTTAGCCAATCTTTTTTACCACCGCTTTCTTTGCCTCCTTCACCGTTCCGTCAAAGCCTTTTACCCCACCCACGGTGGTGTATTTGAGGTTAAAACGGCGACCGGGATGCAGGATGGTATAGGCAAATTGACACATCACGGCAGCCTCGTGGAAGCCCGAGAGGATCAGCTTGAGCTTTCCGGGATAGGCATTGACGTCCCCAATGGCGAATACCCCGGGAATGTTGGTCTGGTAATCGAGCGCATTGTTGACCTTGATAGCATTGTTCTCGATCTCCAAGCCCCAATTGCCCAGCGGCCCCAATTTGGGCGCCAAACCAAACAGAGGTACAAAGTGGTCGGCCTCGATGTGGCTGTTTTCCCGATCCGCCGCCTTGTGCTTGACCACGACCCCCTGCAGCTGCGTCTTCCCGTGTAGCTCGACGACCTGGGCGTCCGTGATCAGCTTGACCCGGCCCCGTTCGGCAAGCTCGGCTACCTTCTCGACGGAGTCCAGGGCTCCCCGGAATGCTCGCCGCCGGTGGACCAGGTACAAGTCACTGGCCAAATCCGCCAGGTAGATGGTCCAGTCCAACGCCGAATCACCGCCCCCCGCAATCACGACCTTCTTGTCGCGGTACAGCTCCGGCTCCTTAATCATGTATTCTACCCCACGGCCTTCAAAATCGGCGATGTTGCTGATGGGAGGCTTGCGAGGCTCAAAAGAACCCAATCCGCCCGCAATGACGACGACCTTAGCGTGATGCTTAGTCCCCTCGTTGGTGGTGACGATAAAACTGCCGTCCTCCTGCTTTTCCAGGGTCTCGGCCCGTTCCCCCAGGGTAAATCCGGGGGTAAACGGCTTAATTTGTTCCATCAGCTTATCCACCAGGTCTCCCGCTAGAATTTCGGGATAGGCGGGAATATCGTAAATCGGCTTTTTGGGGTAAATCTCGGAGCACTGCCCGCCCGGGATGGGCAAGGCATCAATCAAATGGCACTTCATCTGTAAAAGCCCCGCCTCGAATACCGTAAACAAACCCGTGGGGCCCGCACCGATGATGAGCATATCCGTTTGTATCATATTAAAATCGCGTTTTATGTTCAAAATAGTAGCCGCTGCTACGCATGGGCCTTATTTAGACCAAATAAAAACAAAGTTAGTTATTTCCCAACACACCTGAAAAATCGGGTGGTCAATTTTAGGTCATCATCAGACCCGCCAGCAGAAATGCCCGGCTGAAAAATTGCGTACATCAGGGCAAGTAGAGCCGAAGAAGCAGCAGATTGTACTCATCGTGAAAATCGTGATCCAGAATTTCCGACATCCGCTTCGGTATTTAAAAATTGACGAAGGTAACCACATTGATTTGATCCCTTCCGCCCTCGCTGAAAAACTGATTCATGTAACCCAATTCAAAGCGCAGGGCCGAGTTGATGCGATAACCCAAGGCTCCGTACAGCCGGTTGCGATCAAAGATGCTGCCTTCGGTCTGGAGAAAAATCTCATCGTAGCTCGACAAGTACAGGGTACCATCTTCCATTTGGGTCTTATTCAGGGCCACCGTAATGGCGAGGAAATAGCGAATGCGCAGGCGAAATTCTTCGGCTACCAAACGCTGCTCAAAACGGTAGCGGTGCTGAACCCCCACCCGTCCAAAACGCTGGCGACTGATAAATTGCTGGTAGATGCGGTGCTCGTTGATGCTCACCTTGCTGTCGGATCCCGAGACGTAATTTTCACTCAGGATATAGGCATAACCCAGCAGGAGGTTGTTGTTGTTCTCCGAGAGGTTGTAACCGATGCCCGTCCGCAGGAGCAACTGTTCCAAATCGCCGATGGCGTCGTAGTTTCGATACTGCACCTCGTGGTGCCAATTCCATTGGGAGTTGAAGGGCTTGTTGCCAAAGTAAAGGATCCAATTCCCCAAATCACTGTCCTGGGCACCTGCCCAAAATGGCCCCAAAGAGAGGACCAAGCATAGTAGCTGTTTCATCATGTCTTACGAGTGTGTCGATGTTTCTGGTATTGCAACAAGCCCAAGTTAGACAATGTTTTTCAATCCTTCCCCACCAGGCTCTGCGCCCAGGCCCGCAGCGAAGCCCAGCGCTCGTCCGCCTCCCCCTCCCGCAAGGCCGCCACCTCCTCCGGATTGCTTTCGATCAGTACCGTACGCATGCCCAACCCCCGGCCAAACTGCAGGTCCGTCCGCGAATCTCCAACCATCACACTCCGGGCAAAATCGATGGCCGGAAAGTCGCGCTGCGCCCACTGCGCCAGCGCGGGATGGGGCTTGCGACAGTGGTGGGCCACCGTCGCCAGGTCGGGACAGTGGTAAACACCGTCGATCCGCGCCCCCGCCGCCGCTACCCGAGCCAACATCCTCTGGTGCAGCACCGTCAAATCCGCCTCGCTCATCAATCCTTTGCCAATACCTTGCTGGTTGGTCACCACCACCGTACGGCCAAAGCGAGCCGTCAGGGCCGGCAAAACGTCGAGGACCCCAGCCTCCCACTGCCACTCGCCCCAGTGCCGAACGTAGGCCCCGGGCAGACGGTGATTGAGCACGCCGTCGCGGTCGAGAAAGAGGGTCCAATGCTGGTCGTAGGGAATCATGCGGAGCGGGTAGTACCGGGGCGAAAGATCGCCGCCTCGACCAATTCGCAGAGCAGGTGGCCAATCATGATGTGGCTTTCCTGACAGCGCATGGTATCCTGGGTGGGGACCTTGATGAGGTAATCGCAATGCGGAGCCATCTTGCCTCCCGTGGCGGCGGTCATCCCGATCACGACGAGGAAGCGTTTTTTGGCCTCCTGAATGGCGCGGAGAATATTGGGGGAATTGCCCGAGGTGGAGAGGGCCACCAGTACGTCCCCTTCCTGGCCCTTGGCGCCAATCATGCGCGCGAAGACCTCCTCGTAACCGTAATCGTTGGCGATGGCGGTGAGGGCGGAGGAATTGACGTGGAGCGCTTCGGCGTAGAGGGGTTCGCGATCGAAGTAAAAACGCCCGGACAGTTCGGCCGCCAGGTGCTGGGCATCGGAGGCGCTGCCCCCATTGCCACAGAAAAGGATTTTCTTTCCTCCCTTGAGGGCAATCGTCATGGTCTGGGCGACCTGGTCGATGGTACGGAGCAGGGCTTCGTCCCGCAACAATTGTTGCTTGACCAAAATGCTTTCGGAGATCAGGGTTTTGATACGTGGATTCATGTAGTATTCGGCTAGTCGTTAGTCGACGGGGCGTTCGGCGGGGATCTCCCCACCGACTTCCGCTTCAATCAGGTAGGCGTTGCGCCCCGAGGCCGTCCGGCTGATGAGCTCTCCCAGGAAACCTCCCATAAAGAGCAGTGTCCCGAGGATCATACAGGTCAGGGCCAGGTAAAAATAGGGATTATCGGTGACCAGGATGGTGGGCAGGTCCTGCCGGAGGCGGTACAATTTGTTGACTCCGATGTAAGAGCTGGACAGGAAGCCAATGAAAAAGAGGAAAAAGCCCAGGGTCCCGAAAAAGTGCATGGGGCGCTGGCCAAAGCGACCGACAAAGGTAATGGACAGCAGATCGAGGGGGCCGTTGATAAAGCGCGCCAGGCCGCCAAATTTGGTCACGCCGTATTTGCGGGCCTGGTGCTGGACTACCTTTTCCCCAATTTTGTTAAAGCCCGCCCACTTGGCGATCACGGGGATGTAGCGGTGCATCTCGCCGTAGACCTCGATGCTCTTGACCACTTCGTTGCGGTAGGCTTTGAGGCCGCAATTGAAATCGTGTAGTTGGATACCGCTGACGTAGCGGGTCACGGCGTTGTAGAACTTGGTGGGGATGGTTTTGGTAAGGGGGTCGTAGCGTTTTTTCTTCCAACCCGATACCAGGTCGTAGCCCTCCTCGGTAATCATCCGGTGGAGCTCGGGCACCTCTTCGGGGCTGTCCTGTAGGTCGGCATCCATGGTGATGACTACCCGCCCCCGGGCGGCCCCGAAGCCGGTGTGGAGGGCAGCGGATTTGCCGTAGTTGCGTCGAAACTTGATGCCGCGAACGTTGGGATTTTGCCGCAGCAGGTCTTGGATGATCGACCAGGAGCGGTCTTTGCTACCGTCATCGACAAAAATGATCTCGTAGGAAAACTGGTGTTCCACCATCACGCGCCGAATCCAGGCTTCCAAGTCGGTAAGCGATTCTTCCTCATTAAACAGCGGCACAACGATAGAGAGGTCCATAAGTGATTTTCGATTCTGATGTGTTTGGTTTAACGCAGGCCCCAGCCCAAGGTTACGCCCTCAGGCATCCTGCTTGACCGCCAGCGCCAGGACTCCCGCGAGCACAAAACCTCCAATGGCGCCCCGGGCGTAGCCAAAAAACAGATCGCCCCAACGGAGGACGAAATCTTGGTTTTCCAGGTGATCCAATTGCGCGCGCAATTCCTGCCCCATCAGTTGCTGTTCGGCGTACTCGCGCATCATGGCCACCTGAACCTGCGGCAGCTCGGGGTCGATCCAGTTGAACATGAGGTACTGAAAACCCCAAAATAAACAGTTGGCGATCAGGAAAGTTACGAAGCCCGTTCGCAAGCCTTCGCGAATCCCCAGGAGCCCTTCGTTTTCCCGTTTGACCAACAAACAGGCGCCCAACATCGCCGCTAGGTAAAAGAGGGTCGAGCCCCAGTACACCAAAGGATGCAACATCCAACGGGGCTCCATGGCGTAGCTGATTCCGAACAGCAGCACGGTCAGCAGACCACCAATCAATCCCGCGCCAATATCATAACGCTTCATTTGCAGCATTTTTACCTCCGGTGACACCTTTTTTTACAAGGCGTTTTCCGGTGGTGATTTCTTTAGAATAGCTCCGAAGAGGAGGGAAAAGAAGACGCCAATTCCCACTGCACTCGTCAAGTCAGACGTCAACTGGGCCCCTGGCTCCATCCGAGCCTCAAGGTCCGCCATTTGCTCGTCGATGACCGAGTCCTCCAAGCCCAATTCCTCAAACATGACCTGCATCTCGTCGACCATCTGGACCGCCAGATCCGGTTCGATGTAGGCGGCGTAAACGTAACCGTACCCCGCGTAGAAGATCGCCGCGATCAGGGCCGCCCCCGTACCCACCAATACCGCTCGGCCAAAGGTGATGTAACCTCCCAACTCGTCATCGCGGTGCTTGCGGATGACGGCAAAAATAAGAAATCCAAAGATCACCATGAAGAACAATCCAAAAATCGCCAGCGATACGAAGCCGGCACATGGCCGGCCAAAGCCGACCGTATTGCCCAGAAAGCTGAAAATGATGAAAATGAGCCCTCCCAACAAGCCGTAGTATTGGATCGTACTCCACGGCGAGACGTCGCTGGCCTGGGGATGGTCACTAAAGTGATCTAAACTGTCCATAAGGTGGTAATTTGAGGTATGGATAAATAGGATACCCAATCATCAATCGACGGGCAGCGCCGCTAGTCTCCCCGAGCTAAGGGGGGAGATTTTGACACAAAGACCCCAACCAGCATAGCCAATAGAGCCGATACTACCGCACTCAATTGAAAGGGGAAAAGCACCTCCTTAATTTTTTCCCAGAGGCCCTTTGGTGCTTCTTCCTCCGCGGGCTGGGCCTGCAATTCTTCCAAGTGCTCCCAGACTTGCTCCCAATAGGTTCCCCGCTCCACCAAGAGCTGTTCCAGTTCGACCAGGTATTGATCTTCCAAGTCGCCACCGGCCAGGTTCCAGTAGAGGTCGGTTCCAAAGTGTACAATCACCGAGGACAAAAACAAGACCCCAGTTCCCACCAGCACCGCTCGCCCAAAGCTCATGTAGCCCCCCAACTCGCGGTTGCGATGGTGACGGGTGGCCAAAATACCGAGGATAAAGTCGAAGAATAGTGGAAGAATAAAAGAAGCTAGGAACAGCTCCAGGCCGGCCGAGGGCATGCCAAAACCAAGGGTGAAGGAGGCGATGTTGTAGCCGATCAGGAACAGCCCCCCGAAAAAGCCATAACGCAAAATGGTGGGCCAGGGCGAAGCGGTAGGGGAATGAGTAGGAGATGCTGAACGTTGGGAGTGATCCATTGGGAGTTTGTTTTAGTTAGCATTTTTTGCCTTGCTGAAATTGAGAAAAAATCGCAAGAATACAAAGGAAATCCGACCAAGCCACCACAAAATACCATCAGGACGTCCGCTCATCAGAACAAGACCGACTGCCCCTTGTTGACCACCCCCAGCACCTTCCCCCGGAACGACTGGCCCAGGAAGGGCGTATTGGGGGACTTGGAGCGAATGGCTTGAGCCTCAAAGGTCCACTCCGCTTCGGTACTAAAAATGGTCAGGTTAGCCATTTCCTTTTCGCGAATCTCCGGCACCGCCAGCCCGAAGACCTCCCGCGGTCGGAAAGCGAGCAAACGCACCCAGTCTTCGGCCTTAAAACGGTCGCCCAGATGGGTATTGACCAGCGGGAACAGCGTCTGCAAGCCCAGGGCCCCAAAGTCGGCATAGGGAAACTCTAATTTCTTGGCTTCGCCCTCCAGGGGCGTATGGTTAGAGCTGACAAAATCGAGGGTGCCGTCCTGGATGCCACGTCGGAGGGCGAGCAGGTCGCTTTTCTCCCGCAGCGGTGGCAGCACCTTATAGTTGGTGTCAAAACCCTCCAGGACCTCCTCGGTCAGGGCCAGGTTCATGGCGGGTACCGAAGCCGTCACCCGCAAGCCCTTGCGCTTGGCCTCCCGGATCAAAGCCACCGCTCCCGCCGTCGATACGTTGGCCACGTGGAGCCGCGAGTCGGTGTAAGCCAAGAGGTACAAATCGCGTTGGAGCATCAGCTCCTCCGCCAAGGCCGGAAGGCCTTTCATACCCAGGGCCGTACTCATTTGCCCTTCGTGAATCTGGCCCCGCCCCGCAATGCTCTCGTCGTGGGGCGCATTGATCACGATGCCGTCGATGGCCTTGACGTACTGTAGGGCCCGCATCATCAAGCCCCCATCCTGAATGGATTGCTGACCGTCGGTAAAGGCAATGGCGCCGGCGCGGTGCATGTCGTAGATTTCGGTGATGTCTCCCCCCTCACAAGACTGCGAGACCGCCCCGAGTGGGTACAGGTCGATCAGGCTGTCGCGGAGGCCATCGCGCAGGTAACGCACCTCCGATTTGGAGTGGATCGGCGGGGGGGTATTGGGCTGGGGAGCCAGGGCGGTAAAGCCACCCGCCGCCGCCGCCGCCGCTACCGACTGCAAATCCTCGCGATGCTCAAAACCGGGATCTCCCACTTGTACCCCCACATCCATCCAACCCGGTGATACGTAAGCCCCTCGAACATCGAGCACCTTGCTCCGCTTCTCGTCCAACTTGGCCCGAATACTCTGAATCCGACCTTTTCGGTCGATCGACAAGTCCCTTTTCTTGCCGTGGTGCGGCGTCCCGGGGGAGAGAATCTTGGCATTTTTGATCAATAGCATGGTTCGTGTTTTTCTTTATCGTGAAGAATTCCGGGGAATCCAACGGTTGTTGACCACCACTTCTTCCGCCGTCCGACGGTACAGACGCGCCGTGGAAGGACGCAGTTGAAATTCATCCAAATAAAATTCCTGCCCGTAGAGCAGGTCCTCATTGTAGACCTCCAGCCGTAGGGCCGATTGCTCCCCCCGCATGTTGATCCCGATGTCGATCAGCATCCAGCCGGCATCCACGGAGCGGATGTATTCGTAAAAGGGCACCACAAAGGTTTGCAGCGGTGTCTCCTCCCCCGGATGGTATTCGGTGACCCGCAGTCGGGTTCGCCCCGCCAGGTCGTAATCCACCTTGGTCCACACCGACATCACGTAGCGCTCCACCCCGGCCCGAGCGGGCGGCAGGCCATCGTAAAGCAGGTGAGCCTCCCGACTGGCCAAAGCTTTGGCCCCGCCCCGATAATGGTGCGCCGCCCCCCCCGCGTCGTAGCTGTCGTAGAAGAAGTTGAGCAGGCTATCCTTACTCAAAAGCTCGCCCTGAGGGAAAGCGGAAGTGGTATCCACCTCGTTGCGGAAGGATTGCTGTTGGCGTTCTACGCGTTCGGTAAAGCTGGGCAGGGGCAGCTCCAAGAGGCGAATTCTTTCGTCTTCGTAAAGCTGCTTGGCCCCGCGCAACAGGTGGGCGTAGCGGTAGCCCTTGTGTTCGTAGGCGGCTTTGGTGAGGTAGAGCAAAAGCGGTTTGTCGTTGGGCAGATCGTCCAGCAGTAGGGGGCGCCGGTAGGGTGCGACCACCAGCTCGATCAGCTTGATGGCCTGGCCCAGGGAGGTACGGCCCATGTAGGAGCCCATATTGGGGAGGCCCGATTCGGCACTAGCCCAGGCGCTGCGGTGGAGGTGCAAGCCCAGGGGATTGATCCAGAAATTTTCGGACCCGATGTGGTAGTAGGGTAAGGGCAAAATGGCCTGGTAGCGATCCAGATCGATGGTGTACAACCAGGGATTGTCGGCCCTACTGAAGCCGTCGCGCCGCTCGGGTCGCTCGATCAGTTCGTATTTTTCGTAAAAAAGATAACCCACCCCTTCGATCAGGAGTACCGTCAGTACCAGGCCGTAGCAAAAATTGCGCAGTCCGGGACGGGACAGGTTTTGGATAACTTGGTACAATCCGCAGAGCACCGCCACGGTAGCTACGTAGAAAAAGACCCAGGCAAAACGCCCCAGGGCGCGAAACTGTCGGAGCAGGCCCAGGTAGTCGGTCATCCACTCCCAGCCGAAGAGGACGAAGGGCAAACAGGCCGCGTAGCAGAGGATCACCAGGGCGGCCCAGAGTAGGTAGCGGAGCGAAGCCGGCAGGAGGGTACCGCGTTCCTTTTTCCACCACCGCCGGTAAGCCGATCGCAGGAGTAAGAACAGCCCCCCCAGAATGGTCACCGCACCGAGGTAGGCGCGCGTCTCGGTCAGTACGTAGTCGAGATCGGTATAGTGCTTATCGATGTACTCCCCCAGCGGCAGGTCGATGGGTAGGAGGATACTCTGCAATCGGGTTTTGTAAAAGGTAAAGCCCCAGGGCCAGGCGGGGCGGTCGGCGATGGGATCGTTGAGGACGGTTTGGTAGAGCAAAAAGCCCAGTGGCAGCAGCACCTGGAGCAGCCCGTGACTACTCAGCCAGGCCAGGTTTTTCCAGCTTGGCTGGTGCAAAAAGCGGAACCCCAAGTAGCCCACAATCAAAAACACGGACATCGCCATGAGGTAGGGATGGATCTGATTGGCCAGCAGGGGGACCAGCCCGATGAGGAGGCTGTAGTGCAATCGGGGGCGGCGACCAAAACGCAGCAGTAGCCACGTAGTCAGGGGAACCACAAACCCGTAGGACAGGGCGTAGTGCGCCGCAAAGCGATCGTGCTGGGGGGTGAGGCCACTCACCCCCAGGGCCGCCAGGAGGCTAAACCAAACCGGCAGTTGCAATTCGCGGAAGACGAGGTAGAGAAATAGGCCGCACAGCCATTGGGAAAATACGAGGGACAGGTTCCAGGCCGCCAGGAGGTACTGATCGCTGCCGTTGGAAAAATAACGGACGAGTTTGCTGAGTAGGGGAATGGTATCGGCGTAGCCCGGCGCATCGCCGTAGGGATAGTGCATGCCACTAAAGTGGCTGGGGTCGGCATCGTGACGCAGGTGGAAGAAATTGGCGCACATGGTGCGAAAGCCATCGAGGGAGTCCCCGATAAAGTAGGAGTTGGGGGCCAGCAAGAGCTCGTGGTGACGAGCCCCCAGCAGGGCCATCAGCGCTATGGCCATCAAAAAAAATCCTCGTCCGGCATTGGACTGCTCCATCCTGCACAAAAAAATTTTGGGCGAAGATAGGAAAAGCTACTCAGACCCGCCAAAAACGCAGCAGGAGAGTTTCGAGGGCCAGGAAAATGAGGGCCAAAATCAGACACCAACGCCACAAAACGATGCCCTGGCTGCGCTCACCCACCACTTCGGTCAGGTTGGCCCGGGCCGTATTGCCGATCAGGTGCATGTTCTCGCTCAACTGCTGCCCCAGGTCCGTCTCGTTGTAGTAAGCCAGGGCCGACTCCTTGCGGTCGTAGTTGAAAGCAAAACGCGATAGGGTACTGTCCGCCCGCAGGTAGAGGTCGTAAAAGCCAGATTCCCGGACTTGATTATTGATGCCCAACAGCACTTTGGGTCCCGTGAGCGTTTGCTCGGGAATAAATTCTTCGGCCCGGCCCTTGAGTTTGTAGACGATCTCTCCCCCATCGGTACGGTTATCGGCTTCGATCAATTCATCCTGCCCGATGGTGTAGGCGATCCGTTGGTCTTTGGCCGTCGAGATGGCCATTTTATAGAGCATGGGGATAAAAATCTCCCCGGAGCGGGCCAGGTTGTTGTAGCTCTCTTCCAGAGGCGCGGCGCAGAGGTAGAGGTGCCCCCGTTCGAGGCGATACTTGCCCAGGTAGCTGTTGCCATCGCGGTAGATGAGTAAGCGCTCTTCTCCCCGGCTGCCGTAGTTACTGAGCTTGAAATTGGCCTGCGTGACGGGCAGTTTGAGGTTGGCCCGCTGATTTTCAAAGACGTCGTTGAAGATAAATTCTTCGGTATTGATGTCGGCGACGCTGCGCTCGGTGACTTCGAAACGCTCCAGTTCGTTGGCCTTCATTTCGGTGAGGAAGCCATTGTAGGAAGCCAGATTGGCGCTGGCGCCGGGAAAGACGAGCACGTTCCCGCCGTTGCTGACGTACTGCTGTAGCTCGGAGCCCAATCCGGTACTGACTTGCCGGAGGCCGTTGAGGATGATGAGTTGGTAATTGGGCAGGGTCGCGTAGCTGATGTTCCGGGCGGATTGGTTGGTGACCTGGAAGTAGGATACTCCGGCGAAGGCGGCGTCGAGGTATTTGTTGGGCTCGGCTTCATTGATGACCAACACTTGGATTTGGCGGGCGACGTTGAAGGTAAAGTAGTACGTATCGTCAAATTGGACGGGAAAATCGGTGATTTTGAGCTCGGCGTCCTGCCAGCCGGCCTGGAGGATGGTCATATTGACGGTATCGGTGATCGAGGCGCGGGGAGGGATGCGGAGCGTCCCGACGGGTTTGACCTGCCCGTCGTACTGCAAGCTGAGTCGGATGTTGTCTTCTTCCTGGTCGCTGTGGTTTTGAATACGGACCACCAGCGTGTTGGTCTGATTGATCATCTGTACCGGGGCGTCGAACCAGCAGGAGTCGATGCTGATGTTTTTTTCCTGGACCGATTGGAGGGGGATCAGGTTGATCTCGAAGGTGGTGTCGCGATAGCGATTCAAATCGCTGATGTTGCGCTGGAAATCCGAAATCAGGTAAGCGATCTTATTGTCGTTGCTGCCCAGATCAAGGGCTTGTTTTTGCCGTTGCAGGACCTTGGACAATTCCCGGACCGCGGGCGAGGTTTGCACCTCCTCGATTAGCCCCAGGGCATCCTCCTTACTCACCAGCCGTTGGTGCCGACCTTCAAAGTCGTTGGTCAGAATTTGGAAGCGATCCTCCACGCCGTAGGCCTCGATGACCTGCCGCGCCCGCTGTCGCGCCTTTTCCAAAAGGGGGACATCCTCACTCAGGGAATTCATACTGAAGGAATTGTCGATAAAGATGCTGACGTTTTTTTCGCCTTTTTTTACCTCAGTATCCTGAGGAATAAAGGGCTGAGCAAAGGCCAACACCAAGAAAGC
The DNA here is from genome assembly GCA_937899855.1 of uncultured Saprospirales bacterium. GTDB lineage: Bacteria > Bacteroidota > Bacteroidia > Chitinophagales > Saprospiraceae > CALLVY01. The sequence goes on from CALCCH010000204.1 coordinate 14,151, forward strand.
GAGGGCCAGTAGCCGCATCAAGAGGACCAGTAGGTTGCGCAATTTACGGCGGGCACTCGTTTCCTCCTTGACCTCCTTGAGAAAGCGAACGTTGGTGAAGTAAACCTTCTTAAACCGTCGGAAGTAGAACAGGTGAATGATAATCGGGATGGCCAAAGCGGCGAGTGCGTACAGAAAAGTCGGGTGTAAAAATTGCATAGGTTCGCAAAAATAAGCCAATTGGCAACAATGTAAAAATATTAGTACGCAACTGCCCCGCTTTTGTTGTTGACCGAGGGTTTTCTTTGCCCGCTTTTAGAGCAAGGCTGCTTTCCGGTCGCCCAAAAGTAGCATTCGACAATTACTCGGCACAAATTAGGGGGGCTACCCGTATTTTGGTGTCTTGTAGATACGTATCTTATCTGGGATATATTTTGCCATATGAAACTACTACACCTCCTGGGGATTGGCTTGCTGCTCAGCGTGACCCCACTCTCTAGCCAGGACCTGCGATCGGCCAATCTGCGCGTCGAACAGTTGAGCCACAAAACGGTCCGACTGAGCATCGACGTCTACGCCCGCTTACACGCCAATACGCCCGTGCTGCGCATTTGTTGGGGCGATGGCAATTGTGAGGAATGGATCAGCACCCCCGATGAAATCTGGCCCACCATCGACCTGCGTCGCTACCGCTGGGATGGGTTTCACGGCTACGGCTTCGAAGGCGAAGTCGACATCACCGTCGAGACCTGTTGCTACACCCAGGATATACTCTTCCTGCCCCTGGACGAACCCCAGCCCCTGCAAATCCAAACCTCATTCCAGGGCGTCGCCGATGCCGACGAAGCCCTCAACACCACCCC
>CALCCH010000205.1 GCA_937899855.1 uncultured Saprospirales bacterium
CGGCGGCTGGCGGCGTGTCGCAGTCGCGGTATTCCGGTCTTGTTGATGGGGGTCAGCTTTGCCCTGCTCGATTTGGCGGAGCGATTTGCGTTGGACCTGGAGGGGGTACGGGTGGTGGAAACGGGGGGAATGAAGGGGCGACGCCGGGAGTTGACCCGGGCGGAATTGCACGCGACCTTGCGCCGGGGCTTGGGCATACCTGAGGTGCATTCGGAGTACGGGATGACGGAATTGTTGTCGCAGGCTTGGTCGCGGGGGAAGGGGATTTTTGAGGCGGCGCCTACGATGCGGGTGAGCCTGCGGGAGGTGACCGATCCCTTTGCCCAGCCGGGCTGGGGGCGCGTCGGGGCGATCAACATCTGCGATCTGGGCAATCTGGACAGCATTAGTTTTATCGCTACGGATGATTTGGGGCGTCAGTGGGAAGACGGACGTTTTGAGGTGCTGGGGCGTCTGGACGGGAGTGACGTGAGGGGGTGTAATTTGCTGCTGGGGGAGGAATAAAAAAAGCCAAGGTAAAGACCTTGGCTTGGGGAATTAAAATTTGCCGCCGTCGAGCCCTTTTTGGTAGGCTTTTAGTTCATCGAACTTGCCGTCGGCGGCTAGTAGTGCCTGTTGTGGCCAAGAGCTGGGGTCGTGCACCTTGTAGCGCTCCCCACCCTCGGTCAGTAGAATTTCGCGAATCTCCTCGGCGGTCATCTGGGATAAGATGCGCCAAGTGCGGAGCCCCGCTTTTTTAAGAATGCTTTCGATCTTAGGACCAATGCCTTCGATAAGTCGGAGGTGGTCCTCCTTGGTCTCTCCGATCAGGTTGGTTAAGACACCACTATCCGTTGGCTTCCGGGAGTCGACCCTGGGGTCATCATCGGCCGGAACACTATCTTCTTCGGAAGACGTAAGGGGCCGGGGCCCCACCGCTTTTTCCCGAATGACTTCTACTTGTTTGATCACCTCGACCTCCCGAATGATTTCTACGGGCACCTCCTTGATGATCTCCACGATTTTGGGCACCTCCACTTCTTTGACCACCTCTACCGGCACTTCCCGAATGACCTCGACCTCCTTAATGATCTGCACCTCCTTCACCACTTCCACCTCCCGGATCACCTCCACTTCTTTGACCACCTCTATCGGTACCTCTTTGATCACTTCAATCTCCTTGATGACCTCCACCGTTTCGACCACCGGCACTTCCCTGACGATCTCCACCTCCTTGATCACTTCCTTGACCTGGACCACGGGCACTTCTTTGGTGACCTCAACCGTTCGAATTACTTCCGTTTCCCGGACCGGTTCCGCGGGAATACCGCCGTCTGGGGAGGGGCCCTGCTGGAGCTGCGCTTTTAGTTGCTTGTGGTTGGAAAGCAATTGCGTGAAATTGGCCTGTGTGGCCCGATAGGTGTTGGTGGTTTTTTCGAGCTGATCCTGTAGCGCGTTGATTTTTCTCCGTTGGTCCTCCACTTGAGCCCCATACCGGGACTGACTGACAAAGTACCAGAGCAGCAAACCCAGTAAGAAGGCACCCAACATCCACAGGAAGGCGGGCAAGCCACATTCCAATAAGGAAAACGCTAAAATGACCGCTAGCATGATCAAATTTAAATCTTTTTCACAAAACGTAGGCATCTTGGGCCACTCTTTTCCCCGTCTTGACGCTGCGCCCCCCTTCGTTTGAGGAAAGATCCCACGATTGGGGCTGGGGTAAAACGACCGCCCCCAGTAGGAGGATTCTGATTCGCCCGCACCCCAGCTCCAAAACTTTTGGGGGGGAACTAGGGCCAAGATGGGGGAATTTGTATTTTTACTACCATGAAATGGACGATTCCTTTACTCTCCGTTGTCTCCTTGTGTTGGATCCTTGGTGGGTCCTATTACCTGGCCCAAAACAACTGTGGCGCCACTCCCGAAATACCGCTGCCCCCCCTGAGCATCATCGATGGGGAACGCAGTTTCGAGACGCGTACCAACCAGCATTTTAGCTTTTCCCCCTCCAGTAGCCAACTGCGTATCGAAGACCAAGCCGGCCGGGCCCTCGGCGACGTTGCCCGTCACCTGATCCGCCATCCCGACCGGGCCCTCACCCTCAGCGGAGCCTACCTGGCCAAGGAAGACAATCCCACCGATCACCACAACCTCGGCCTGGCCCGCGCCGAATCCATCAAGTCCTTTCTCGTCGCCATCGACGCCGAGCTCGACCCGCGCATCCAAACCAAGGGCCTGCTCAAAACGGCCGTGTACAGCTACCAAGGGCAGCAGGTGGACGGGGTCAGCTTTGACTTTGCGCATTACCAGGCTCCCGTCGAGGAGGAAATCTCGGCGGCCATCAGCGAGGAGCCCGCCCCGCCCCGCCAGCCGGTCATCAACACGCCGCGCTACGTCGTGTACGGTGAGCAAGACATCCTCAGCCTCGAAATGGACATCACCCTCCAACAACAAATCGACAACATGCGCTCCGCCCTCGACCTCAATCCCGGCGCCGAGATCATCGTGACGGGCCATTGCCAGTTGAACGAGGATGCGCGCAGCAATAAAAAACGCGCCCTCCGCTGGGCCGATAAGGTGCGGCGGTTCTTTCGCAACAACGGTATTCGGAGCAAGGAGATTACGGCTTACAGTCGGGGGGATACCGAATTGCTGGTTCCCCGGAGTGCCGCCGATGCCATCGACCGCAACAACCGCGTGGTCGTGGAAGTACGCCTGGCGGACTAGGGGTGTCTTACAACTATTTTTGCTCGCAGCTTCAGCAGATTTTGGTTCTGCTCGACGCTCCTTTTTTCTGGCGTAGCCGTAGCTACGGCTGGAAAAAGAGCGATGAACGAGCGCTCCCTTCGGGGCGGGCACTGCCCGCAGCGAGTGAACCGTTTGGCGGACGGGTGGCCAAGTTCTAAAGATGCCAAAGATGCCAAAGATGCGCCGAAGGATAATTTTCAGATACACCCTAGCTAGAGGCGAGAAGTTAGGTGGCTAGAGATCGGACCGCCGCATTCGCCAGTAGATGAGGGCCCAAAATAAGAAGAGGTAAGCCAGCGCAATGACCACGGCTTCGTTGGTGCTGAGGTAGAGCGAGAAATCGTTTTCGCGCATAAACTCCTTGGCGATTTGTGGAATTGGGGGCTGGGCCAGGTCCTCAAAAGCATTGAGGGGATAATAGTGCATGCTGGGATGGGGAAAATACTGAAAGTGCAAGGCCCACCGAATCAGCAGTTCCACAAAAAAGGCGTATATCAAATAGCTAAAAAGCGCTAGACCCGTCCGTCGCAGTAGCGTTCCCACCAGCCATCCAAAGCTGGCGTAAGCCAGTGTCATCAGCCCGTAGCGTCCGATATTGGATAGGCCTTCTGCTACCTTGGACAAATAAATCGTTTCGGTAAAAAGGAGTCCCGTCACTCCCGCGACCAGCACGTAATACAACGTCGCCAGAGCGCTCAGGGTGAACAGCCAAATCCACTTAGCCCCAAAAAACTGGGGACGACTCAGTCCAGTGATGATGTTTTGGCGGAGGGTACGGTGCTCAAACTCCAGGGTAATACTCAGCACACCTACGATTCCGAGAAAGAAAAAGCTCAGCCAGTTGCCCAAATAAGCCAGGAGGCTCCAGATGGTGGGAAAGATAAAAAATTGCTCGATCGAGCCCAATTCCTCTGGGATGCCTTTGATGTTGAAGCCCACCACCAAAAGACCGGGGAGCAACAATAAGTAGAGTAAGGCCATGATGCGAAACACGCGGTTGCGTCGAAATTTGAGGTATTCGAGTCGGAGGAGTTTGATCATGATGCCGCGTTGTTGGCCTTGGTGAGGGCTAAGAATTCGCTTTCCAGGCTATTATTGCGCGCCCGGAGGTGGTGTAGGACCAAGCCCGCCGCGAAGGCCCGCCGGTTGATTTCAGCGACGTTTTCGAGGCGTGCCGTTTGGCAGAGCAAGTATTCCTCCTCCGCTTTCACTTGGGAAACAAAGTCCAAGTCCCGCAGGAGCGCCATCAGGCCGGCCCGATTGGTGCAAGCCAGCTCTACCGTCAGCTCCTGGTGGATGATGGCGCCCACTGGCCCCTGGGCCAGCAAGCGACCATTTTGTAAAATGGCGACGTGGCTACAGGTTTTCTCCACTTCATCGAGCATGTGACTAGCCAGTAGGATGGTTTTGCCGGAGCGGGCGATATCGAGGATAGTTTGTCGAACTTCGACGATGCCCTGGGGATCCAGTCCATTGGTGGGTTCGTCGAGGACCAGCACATCGGGATTGCCGACCAGGGCCGCGGCGATGGCCAGGCGCTGTTTCATCCCCAGCGAGTAGGTCCGAAAGAGGGATTGGCGTCGGTCTTCCAGATTGACGATGCGGAGCAGTTCGCCAAAGTCGGTCTGACTGTGGTCTTTGATGTGGGCGATGATGGCCAGGTTGTCATCCGCATTGAGGTAGGGATAAAAATTGGGCGTCTCCAAGAGGGCGCCGATGCGTCGTCGGGCCCGGTGGGGAGGGAGGCCACCAAACCATTCGTAGTGTCCCCCATCGCTACGCAGGACGTCGAGAATGATGCCCATGGTGGTGGTCTTGCCACTGCCGTTGGGGCCGAGGAGACCAAAAACCTGTCCGGCTTCGACCTGGAGATCGAGCCGGTCGAGGGCCTTGATGGGGCCGTATCGTTTTTGAAGTTGTTGGATTTTCAGAATGGTCATAACCGCCGAGTTGGCTGCTAAGATAGCGGAAGCTGTTCGGTGGACCAAGGCTTTTCCGATGAAGGGGGGGAAATTTGGGACTGGAACAAAAAAACGAGGCAAAACTGGGGGGTTTTGCCTCGTAGGGGTAGGAGAGGGTTAATGGATCGGGAGGGGTTTATTGAGCGGGGTTGATTTCGCTTTCCCGACCACTGTTGTTGTTGGCGACCTTGACCTCACTTGCTCCCCGGTGTGCCGTCGGAGTCTTCATTGGAATCTTCAGGTTTTCAATCGCCTTCTCACCGGACAGGGCCTCAGCATCGACCACTTCGTTGTCGAGTGCTTCGATGGGGCTGCTGGCGAGTGGAGAGAGGTCGCCGTTGTTTTCTAAGTATCTTTGTTGGTTTTCTCTTAGCTGTTGGAGTTGGGGATCTTCCGTAAAGACCGAGCGCGAGTTTTCGTGCCGATCGTAGTCGTCCTGAGCTTGATCCACGTCGTAGACGTAGTCGGTATCAGCCGGGGTCGTTTCGATGACTTCTGTCGGAGCTACGGCCGGGGTCGTTTCTTGGCTCACCAAGTCGTAGAAGGGGGAGGAACCTTGCGTAAGCAGTACGCTACCGAGGGTGGCAAAAAGCAGTACGGCGGCCGCTTGGCTCAGGCGGAGCAGTCGTCTTCTCCAGATCAGGTGCAGGGGTAAGCGTTCCTGGATACTGTCCCAGACGTGGTCCTGGGGAGCAGATTCAAAATCATTGAACTGCTGGCGGAACAATTGATCTACTTCCTCCTCTTCGTGGTCCGCCCGGTGGGAGACGCGCAGGGGCGGCACCTTGAAATCACCGAGTTGGTCTTTAAAGAGATCATCAAATTCGTGCTGTTCGTTTTTATCCGTCATTTTATTCTTCTTCAGATTTAATCATTTTTTTAAGGGTCTCCCGGGCGCGAGCCAGTTGAGACTTCGAGGTTCCCTCGGAAATCCCCAACATCTCGCCGATTTCGCGATGGGCGAAGCCTTCGATGGCGTAGAGGTTGAATACCGTCCGGTATCCGGGGGGCAGTTTTTGGACCAGTTTGAGCAAATCGGCCGTTGCAAGTCGGCCGATGGCGGTACTGGCGTAGGTGGGTTCGGGGGCTTTGTCGAGCTCGACGTTCTTTTTGAGGTTGAGCGATTTGCGGTAGTATTCGATCGCCGTATTGATAAAGATTCGCTTGAGCCAACCTTCAAATGATCCCTCTCCGCGAAAGCGGTAGAGGTTATTGAATACTTTGATGAAGCCTTCCTGGAGGATGTCCTCCGCGCTGTGGTAATCGCTTGCGTAGCGCAAACAAATCCCAAACATTTTGGGTGCGAAGTAATTGTAGAGCAGGGCCTGGGACTGCCTTTTACCGGCCAGACAGCCTTCGAATACGCTTTGATCAATTACCCCTTGAAGCTGGATGTCACTTACCATAATCAGTTATATGTTCGATTAAAATAGGGTCGTGGTATTTTCAAATATTCTCTCGTTTTTTTAACGGCCGCTCCACAGATTTATTGGTCGGGGGCCAAAAGTGTTTTGTGATTCGTTTGTCCAGGTTTATGATCGTTTTGCAAATAGTGTACGAGTAGTTTGACGGCTTGGCCGCGGTGACCGATGTCGTGTTTGACGCTGGGTGGCAACTCGGCAAAGGTCTCGGCGTGGCCTTGGGGTTGGAAAATGGGATCGTAGCCAAAGCCTCCCGTCCCCCGTGGGACCCGCGTGATCTCCCCCTCTATGGCGGTGCTGAAGGTCTTTTCCTGTCCGTCGAGCAGCAGGGCAAAAGCCGTGCGGAACCGTGCCCCGCGATCGGGGCGTTCCCCCAGCTTTTGCAGGACCAGCCCCATGTTGGCCTGGGCGTTGCGCGCGGGGCCGGCGTAGCGAGCGGTGTATACTCCCGGCTCGCCGCCGAGTGCATCTACCTCCAAGCCGGTATCCTCCCCAAAACAGTCCAGCCCGTAGTGCTGCTTGACGTAGCGGACCTTGAGCCAGGCATTGCCTTCGAAGGTGTCGCTCGTTTCGGGAATGTCTTCTTCACAACCAATGTCTTTCAAACCGACGATTTCGTATTGCTGATCCAAAATGGCGCGCACCTCGGCGAGCTTGTGGGGGTTACTGGTGGCAAATACCAATTTTTTGAGGGCCATATCTTGCACTGCTTTTTTCAAAGGTAGCCAATTTAGACCGGAAATAATTGCTTCAATTGTTGCCACAAAGCCTTTTTCAGCTCCTGCTGCTGGGCAATCTGATCCAGGGAATCGGCCCAGAGTAAGTGCGTACCGAGTAGTTGAATACTGTGGTAACGCTCCACCTTGGCGTGAATGCCCCACTGACTGGGGTGGCTCCCAAAGCCCAGCAGATAATCTACGGGGCATTGTTGCTTGAGGGCCGCTAAACTAAAGCCCTTTTCCGGCGTTACATTGAAGAGGAGCACATCCTTAGTCATTTCAACTCTAATTGCCGCCAATATTTTGGATAGAAACGCGAGATTCTCTTTTGAATCCGTACTTGCCTCTAAGACGATAGCGATCTTCTTTTGGTTGCTTCCCCGGGCCGCTTGGAGCACATTTTCCACCTCCCGAATGGGAAATATGCTAAAGTTGAATACCCTTGGGTTCAAAATATCATTTTCTTTTTCCATGCTAATTCAAAATAAAAGCTAATTTATGGCTGGAATTTAAAACGAAATTAGAATAAAAGCTTAATTTTTACTAAATTTGTCAAAAACCAAGACCACTCATGAAGTACAATATAAAAGTAACAAAAAGTAAGGAATCCGGACTCAGCAGCGTAGATTTTGACAACATTCCCTTCGGTCGGGTTTTTTCCGATCACATGTTTACCGCCGATTATATTGACGGAGAGTGGACCAATTTTGAGATCGTACCGTTTGGCCCTTTTTCCATTCATCCGGCCTGTTTGGCCCTCCACTATGGCCAAGCCGTCTTCGAAGGTATGAAGGCTTCCAAAACCGCCGATGGGCAAGCCCTTTTGATGCGCCCCGAGATGCACGCCCGCCGGATCAACAACTCGGCTTCGCGTCTTTGCATGCCCGATTTTCCCGAGGACCTCTTCGTCGAAGCCCTTCACCAACTGATCGGTCTGGACGAAGCTTGGATTCCCCCCCAGACGGGAAGCGCCCTCTACATCCGCCCCTTTATGTTCGCCAATGGCGAATTCATCGGCGTCGCTCCCTCGGACACCTACAAGATGATGATCTTTACCGGCCCCGTTGGTCCCTACTACCCCAAGCCCGTTCGTCTCATCGCCGAAGAAGAGTACGTTCGTGCCGTAAAAGGCGGTGTGGGAGAAGCCAAAGCCGCCGGTAACTACGGTGCCTCGCTGCTTCCCGCCAAAAAGGCTCGGGAAGCGGGCTATGACCAAATCCTGTGGTTGGATGGCAACGAGTTTAAATATATCCAGGAAGTCGGTACGATGAACATCTTCTTCGTCATCGACGATACCGTAGTGACCCCGGCTACCGATGGCGCCATCCTCAAGGGCATCACCCGGGATTCCTTTTTCCACATCCTGCGTGATAAGGGCTACCGCTTGGAAGAGCGCCCCATCACGATCGACGAAGTCGTGCAGGCCCACAACGCGGGCAAACTGACCGAAGTATTTGGAGCCGGCACCGCCGCCGTAGTGGCCAAAGTGTCCGACCTGACTTACCGCGATCAGGAGATGGTATTGCCTCCCCTCGACGAAAACAGCGTCGGTACGATACTCAAACGCGAAATTGATGGCCTGCGCGCCGGAACGATCGTCGATACGCGCAATTGGATGGTCCCCGTCAGTAAGATGGTAACGGCCTGATTGCGCTCCAGTAGCACTTACGCCACCGTAAACAAAAGCGGAGGTCCGATCATCGGGCCTCCGCTTTTTGTTGCTTGCTACGTGGGTGCTAAAACATGGGCGGCACGGGTTTGTTGTCCAAAATACTTTCAATTTTTTCTTCTACTTCACTGGTAATGAGTGGAATAAGTTCCGTAGACGTAAGTGTTTCTGCAAGGTGCTCTTCCTTGGAAGCGCCCAGGATAACCGTGCTTACGTTGGGATTTTTGGCGCACCAGGCGATCGCCAGTTTGGCCAGGCTGGTTCCCATATCGGCGGCCAATTTGTTGAGCTGGCGGACTTTTTCCAGGCGTTCTGGCGTTAGCGAACGCTCCTTGAGCCATTCCAAGCCCTTCATCCCCAGTCGGGTGCCTTCGGGAAAGGCATTGATGTACTTGTCCGTAATCACCCCGGAGGCCAGTGGCGACCAGATGGTGGTGCCCAAACCGACCGTTTTGTAGATCTGACCGTATTCGACTTCGACCTTATGGCGGTGGAACATATTGTACTGCGGCTGCTCCATGGTGGGACCGATCAGGTGGAGCCGCTGGGCTACCATGTGGGCTTCCATGATTTCCTGGGCCGACCATTCGGAGGTACCCCAGTAGAGGATTTTTCCCCGTTGGAGGAGGTGATTCATGGCCCAGACGGTCTCCTCGATGGGGGTGTTTTTATCGGGGCGGTGGCAGAAAAAAAGGTCGAGGTAGTCGACGCCCAGGCGGCGGAGGGCAGCATCGCAGGCCTCAAAGAGGTGCTTGCGGCTGAGCCCGGTTTGGTTGGGCTTCTTCCCGCCTTCCCCAAAGAAAGCCTTGCTGGAGACTAGAAAAGAACTGCGTTCCCACCGGGTCTTTTTAAAGATCTTGCCCATGACGATTTCTGCTTCTCCCTGCGCGTATATTTCTGCATTATCGAAAAAATTGACCCCTTGATCGTAGGCCATAATCATGAGCTTCTCAGCGGTATCGTTGGAAATTTGCTTGCCAAAGGTGAGCCAGGAGCCAAACGAAAGGACGCTGACCTGGAGGCCGGAGTTGCCTAATCTTTTGTACTGCATGTGTAAATTGGTTTTTAGAAGTGTGGCGTTTATCAATGGTCAACAGTCTGATTGTCAATTTGTTGTGGGTATTCGCTCCGCCGCTGGTCGCTGGTTTTTACCCCCTCCGCTAATCCCCTGATAGCCAAGATGATGGGTGCTTTCTCTCCACCGGACCTTCGGCACTGTATTTGATTAACAAATTAAGAATACCTGTAATCAAACAAATCTCATCTTCATGAAAAAATTGCTACTCGCCCTGTGGATGTTCGCCTGCCTGGGCAACGTCTGGGCGAAAGAAGAAAAATCGGTGGAGGAATGGAAAGCGGAGTTGACCCAGCTGACGGGCCAGGCCAAGCTCACTGCCCTACAGCAAGTTTGTACCCAACTCATTGCCGCCGACCAACTCAATGAGGCCAATGTCTTTGCTCAACAGGCCATGGAGGTGGCCATCCAGCTTGGGGACCAAAAGGCAATGGCCGTCAATCACGACAACCTGGGTTACATCTTCGAGGGCAAGTACGACTATACCAATGCCATGAAGAGTTTCGTAGCGGGACTCAAAATTCGCAATGACCTCGGCGACCAGGTGGGTATCGCTACCTCCAAAAACAACATTGGAAAAATCTTCTACCTCCAGGAGGACATCACCAGCGCCGTCGAAAACCTGAGCACCGCTCTGGAAATCCGGATGCGGGAGAAAGACCTGGCCGGAGCGGCGGAGACCCACAAGAACCTGGCCGACGTCTACCTGCTCAAAAAGCTATACGGCAAATCCAAAGAGCACTACCGCAATGCCATGGATATGCTCATCCAGTTGGACGATCTCGAAGGGGCCGCCCACATCGCCAGCTTCCTGGGGCAAATCTCCAGTGACCTGGGCGATTACGAGGGGGCTTTGGCTTATTACCACATGTCCCTGGATTTGGATAATTCGACCCAAAACCTGCCCCGCATTGCTTCCGATTACAACAACATCGCCATGGCGCATATGGCCCAGGGCTCGCTGGAAGAAGCCCTCGATGCCAATGATATGGCCTACAAAATTCGGCGCCAGGTGGAGGACAAGCTAGGACTGGCCGAGACCAATAAGAACTTTGGGATCATCCTGGCCAAGATGGAACAGCTGGACAATGCCAACACCTATTTGGAGGCGAGTATCAAACTACTCCTCGAAATCGGCGTAGAGCCGGGTACGCCCTTTATCTACCAAGCCATCTCGGAAACCTACCGCGACATGGGCAATTTCTCCAAGGCCTACGAAACCCACGTCGCCTACGCCACCAGCCGCGACGAGTTGTACAACAAGGAAAAATCCACCGCACTGCTCGAATTGACCACCAAGTACGAATCCGAATTTGCCGCCGAACAACAGGAGCAAATAATCGCCTCCCTCGAAAAGGAGCAGGCCTTTAGCCAGAAAATACGCTACTTCCTGCTCGCCATGGTGGGCGTGGGGTTGTTACTGATCGTGGTACTTTACACCAGCTACAAGAGTAAGCAGCGGGACAATGAACTGCTCACCGACAAGAACGAAGAGATCAATCGCCAAAAAGCCGAGATCGATCAACAAAACGAAGCCCTCGAAAAGACCAACGCCAGCTTGGACGAACTGAATCAAAAGTTGGTTACCGAAATGGCCGAACGCGAAAGTATCGAGCAATCCTCTTTCGCTCGCGATCGTTTCCTCGCCACCATGAGCCACGAAATGCGGACGCCGATGAACATCATCATCGGGCTGACCCACCTGCTGCTGGAGGAAAATCCCCGTCCCGATCAAGTTGAACACCTGCGGACCCTCCAATTTTCGGCCAATAACCTCATCGTATTTATCAACGATGTCCTCGACTTCTCCAAGATCGAGGCGGGCAAGATCAATTTGGAAAGCCGCGTCTTCGATCCGGTACGGACCTTTGAAGAAACCCGCGAGCGCTTCCAACTTCCCGCCCGCGATAAAAAGCTGACGCTCAACTACCGCTACGATAAAAAGCTACCGACCCGCCTCATGGGAGATCCCACCCGTCTCAATCAAATCCTGACCAACCTGGTGTCCAACTCGATCAAATACACCGACTCGGGCACCGTCGACGTAGAGGTACGCCTGCACGAACTGAGTGCCAAGGAGGCCACCATTTTGATGACGGTTACCGATACGGGGCAGGGAATCGCAAAGGAAAAGTTGGAGGAAATGATCCGCAAATTAACCAAGCCCTCGGAAGCCATCTTCGAAGGCTACGCTTCTACCGGCCTCGGACTGGCCATTACAAAGCGGCTGGTCGACCTGCAAAACGGTAAGATTGAAGTGGAAAGCGAAGCGGGCCGAGGAACGACCTTCACCGTATTCCTGCCCTACAAGATCGCCACGGACGAGCAAGTCGAAATGGCCAACATCCAGCAGCAAAAGGAGCCCAATTTTGAAGACCTCAGTGGCCACAAGATTTTAGTGGTAGAAGACAACCGCATCAACCAGTTGGTAGTCGCGAAGATGTTGCGCAAAATCGGGATGGAAGTCGTCACCGCCGACAACGGTGCGGAAGCCCTAGAAGCCTTCAACAACAGCTACTTCGACCTGGTGCTGATGGACATCCAAATGCCGGTGATGGATGGCTACCGCGCCACCGCCGAAATCCGCAAGTCCACCGATCCGCGCAAACGCGACGTACCCATCATCGCCCTGACGGCTTCGGCCTTTTTGACGGAAAAAGAAAAGGCCAAACTCTTCGGAATGAACGACCACGTCGGTAAGCCCTTTGGCCCCGACGACCTGCTCGATAAGATCAACAGTTGCCTGGAGATGTATAAGAAAGTCTAGGCACCAGCCGATACTGCAAAACTACGTTCAAATGGCTGAATCTCCCCCGCGGAGGTTCAGCCATTTTCTATTGATGCTCAGCAATCCCTAGCGCAAACGCACCTGCATCCGCACGGCTTGGTGATCGGAATCGGCAAATTGCTCGTCGATGCACTGCACCTCCAGCACGGCCACGTTGGGTGAAACGAGGAAGTAGTCGATCAGGGTGGTAAAGGTTTCGCCCGGGCGGTAGACCGTGCGATTGCTCCGGTTGGTGGGGACCTTGGGGTCGTAAACCCACTGCCAGTCGGCGGGCATAAAATCGGCCGCGATGTTGGGGGCGTAGCTTTGGAAGGAGCCCTCGGGGTGAAACGTATCGAAGGCAAAACCGGGCGGGCATTGGTTCCAATCTCCCCCGACGACGAGGTAGTGGCCGGCGTTGTACTCCGCCAACAGCAGATTCTTGAGGTATTCCATTTGAACCGCCTTGATGGAGCCGTCGCGGTCGAAGGCGGAATTGTGCAGATTGACGACGACCAGCTCCTTGCCCCAAGCCGTGGGGTAGCGGTGGACGGCCAAACAGCGGTCGAGTAGAAAAAGGCGGTTGGGCCACTGGGCCACTCCGGGCAGTTGGAGGCGCTGGGCCGACTGGGGGGCGTAGCGCGAGAAGGTACCCAGCCCGCCGTAGGTACGGCCGTAGCTGTTCCAGGGTTCGAGGAGTGGGGTAGGGACCCGTTGTACCTGATAATTGACGGCAAAGGTCGCCGCGTACTGGGGGCGTATTTGCGCCACTGTCGCCTGTTGGTCGATGTAGTAGCTGCGTTTGGACGCCACGTCGACTTCTTGTAACAGGTAAAAATCGCCCGGGTTCTCACGAATGGTTTGGGGCATGCCCGCTACGTACTGTTCGACCAGGGGGCGAGGGCTGCGGACCATCTTTCCGTGGGAGCGGAGAAAACCTCCTCCCCCGTAGAAGAAATTGGATTGGGCGCCCAGCCCACCGTAGCCGAGGTTCCAGCTTAGGAAACTGAGCAGGCTATCGTTGACAATCGTGGGAGCCGAATTGGCCCGAATGTCCAGCGTGATTTTTTCTTCGGGTTGGTAATCCGTTAGGGTGCCGTACACCAGATTGGCGGTGACGTAGGCAAAAAACAGGAGTACGAAGAGGCCCAACCAGCGCAGCAGGCGGAGTAAGAAGGAGAAAATGGATGTGGCGGCCATGTGATCAAAGGTTTTGAAGGAGGTCGTTCATGCCAAAATTGCCCCGTTTTCCCGGTAGCCATTCCGCGGCCAGGAGGGCACCCCGGGCGAAGCCTTCGCGGGAATGAGCGACGTGTTCGATGGTGATTTGGTCGATGGGGGAACCGTATTGCACGCGGTGGGTTCCTGGTACCCGGTCGATGCGTTTGGAATGGATGGCCAGGGTTTCCGGCCGCGCGCTAGCGTGGCTGACCCAGTCCGCTTTGCGGTCCAGCCGCTCGATGATGCCCTGGGCCAGGGTGATGGCCGTCCCCGAGGGCGCATCGAGTTTTTCGGTGTGGTGGATTTCTTCCATTTCGACGGCGTACTGGGGAAAAGCGTTCATCAGCTGGGCCAATTTTTGGTTGAGGGCAAAAAATAGATTGACCCCAATGCTAAAATTAGACGCGTAAAAAAAGGCCCCCGATTGGGCGTCGCAGAGGGCTTGGATGTCGGCCATGCGGTCGAGCCAGCCCGTCGTTCCACTCACCACCGGTGTTCCCGCTAGCAGGGCGGTACGGATGTTGTCGTAAGCAGCCTCGGGACGGCTGAATTCAATGGCAACGTCGATGTCCCGCAGCTCGGCGTGGCCCCACTGTCCCGCTTCCTGCTGGTCGATCCGCAGCCCAATCTCGTGGCCTTTGTCCCGGGCCATCTGCTCAATGGTCTTGCCCATTTTTCCGTAGCCCAATAGTGCAATTTTCATAAAAATAGTTGACGGGTGTGACTCCCACCGCTCCTTGGCGTCCTAAGGACGAATAGCGTGAAGGGTCTCACCCTGATTAACAAGTAAACAGCGATTAAGATAGCAAAACCTTCTGCATCGGTAAAGATACAGAAGGTTTCTATTTTGTAATTCCCCGCGTAGGGGCTTCCCATTGGTAGCGGTCAGTTCAGACACCGCCTAGCTCACCAATTGTTTGGTCGTCACTACGGTCTTCAATTTGGCGATCACCTGATCAATTTCTTCCACGGTATTGTGGTGGGAAAAGGAAAAGCGAATCGTCTTGCGCTCGGGATTCGCTCCGATGGCGGCCAGCACGTGCGATCCCGTTTCGGCTCCCGAGGAGCAGGCACTACCCCCCGAGGCGCTGATGCCCATGATGTCGAGGTTTAGCAACAACAGAACCGATTTGGGGGATTGTGGAAAAGATACGCTGAGTACGGTGTAGAGCGAGTCGCCGTCGTAGTCGCCGTTGAACTGAATGTCTTCCAACTGCTCCCGTAGCTGTTCGATAAAGTATTGACGGAGGGCGCTGATGTGTTGACGCCTTTGTTCCATTCGCTCGTTGGCCAGTTCGAAGGCCTTGGCCAGGCCCACGATACCGGAAATATTTTCCGTTCCACCCCGCATATTTCGCTCCTGCGAGCCAGATCGGAAGAGCGACGAGTTAGGAAAAACAGTAGAAATCAGTGGAAGCCGTAACATATCATAAAA
>CALCCH010000206.1 GCA_937899855.1 uncultured Saprospirales bacterium
TTTACGATCTGGTGCACAACATCGAGCACAACGAACTGGTGGCCGGTACCCCCGCCCGGTCGATCTACGCCTTTCCACTGGATAGCATCGGTATTGGCAACCAGAACGCTCCCCGCAGTATTGCGGGTACGATTCGCAACGAGGCGGGCCAGGCCGTCAATGCCGTCGACTTGCTCAATACCAGTGTCAGTACGGGATCGGATGGGACTTACGCTTATACCGCCCTGGGTACGACGGCTTGTAGCGTCGAACCTTCCAAAAACAACAGCCCGCGACTCGGTCTGTCGGTTTCTGATTTGGTTCTGCTCCAGCGCCACCTGCTTTTTTTAGATACCCTGGATTCGCCTTACAAAATCATTGCGGCCGACGTCAATGCCTCGGATGGGGTGTCGGTGACCGACCTGTTGCTCATGCAGCGGATGCTGATCTTTCTGGATTCGGAGTGGAACAATTCCAATTCCTGGCGTTTCATTCCCAGCGATTTTGCGTTTAGCAATCCCTTGCGGCCATTCGACGACAACTTTCCCGAGACCTACGACTGTAACGGTGCGGGGGATCGAAATGATTTGGACTTTGTGGCCCTCAAGCTGGGCGACGTCAACGGAACGGCGAGTACCAATGCCCAGTCGGAGTCTTCCGATCGCTTGAGTGGGGTGGCGCGTCTGATCCTGGAGGATCGAACCCTGCGGGCGGGGGAGCAAGCAAGTGTGCCCCTCTTGCTGTCGGGGGAAGGAGCCATCTATGGCTTACAGGCGGTATTTGAATACGATGCGGAGGCCTTGGAAATCCTGGCGGTAGAGCCGGGAGGAAATGGGGATGGCGTTTGGAAGACGAATACGGCGGAGCCGGGTTGGCTTCACCTCTTGTGGATGGAAGTGGAAGAAGGCCGGGCTGGCTTCCCCGCGGATATGGGGCGGATCCTCCTCCGCGCCAAACGGGATCTGGACTTGTCCGAGGTACTGCAACTGTCCCGATCGCACCACCAAGAGGCCGTCTGGGGTACCCACAACGCCACCCGCGCCGCCAGTCTGGACTTGGCCTATCGGGGCACCACCGTCGCCACTACTCCCGTCACCAGCTCCGGGGACTGGCGCATTTTTCCCAATCCCGTCCGCGATTACCTCCAAATCCGTTGGTGGACGGACTACGCCGGGCTGGGCCAATGGAGCCTTTACGATACCCAGGGACGGCTCGTTGCCAGCCAGCAACTGGCTTTTGCGGCGGGGGAGAATACCCACCGACTGGACCGGCAAGCCGGCTGGGCAGCGGGATTGTATTGGTTGCGCTGGGATGGACCCCGGGGGGAGCAACGCGTCAGCCGGGTTTTACTGGAATAGCCGGGAAAAATCCCGCGGGTCCCTTATCTTTACCGCCCGGCCGGAATCATGATCCGGCTCGGCAGTAAGCTATTCCTGTCCAACCACCACTTATCTTGAACGTCCTCCAACTTCGCCTACCCATTTTACTCATTGCCACCCTGGCTTTGTGGGCCGCTCTGTATTTTATCCCGCAGCTGCGGGCCGATTACAGTTTTGAGAAGTTTTTTCCCGCGGAAGATCCCGACGTCGCTTACTTTGAGTCCTACACCAAAACGTTTGGGGAAGACAAGGACCTCCTCATGCTGGCCCTGCCCCACGAACCCAACGTCTTTGACTCCGTCTTCCTGCTCCAAGTAGATCAACTTACCCAGCGCTTACAAGCGGAACGCGGCATTCGACGGGTCCTGAGCATGACCAATGCTACGGAATTCCGCAAGACGCCCTACGGCACGGTCGAGATTCCCCTCCTCAAAAACACCCCCCGCGGGCGCCAGAAAGCCCAAAAGCATTTCCTCGCCGACCCCCGCACCCGGACGCTGCTCCTTAGCGAGGACCTCCGTACCACGGCCCTACTGCTCCAGGTCCGCCCCGAATGGAGCGAAGCCCAATCCGACAGCCTGATCGAAGCCATCCGGGGGCATTGTGAGGACCTCGCCCTGAGTCCCTTCCACCTCGGTGGCCAGCGCTACACCGAGGCGAGCTACATCCGCATGCTCGAAACCGAAAACATTCAGTTGATCCCCCTGTTTATGGTGGCCGTCGTCCTGGTCCTACTGGCCTTGTACCGCTCTTTTATCAGCATCATCGTACCGACCTTTAGCGTCTTGCTCGGTCTGATCCTGCTCTACGGCTACGCCGCCGCCATCGGTCGTTCTTTCAACCTGTCCACCCTGATGTATCCCACGGTGATGGCCGTCGTGGGCATGTCCGACCTGATCCACCTGTACACCAAGTACCAAACCGAACTCGACCTCGGTTACGACCGCAAAACCGCCATCCTACGCAGTTTGGTGGAGCTGCGGGTGACCCTCTTTCTCACCTCCCTCACCACCATCATTGGCTTTCTCGCCATCGCTCGCTCCTCCATTGTTCACCTGCAGAGCTACGGCGCCGATGCCGCAGTAGGGGTAGCCATGGCCTATCTGATCGCCATCACCTTTACCCCGGTCATGCTGTCCTACCTCCCCGCCTCCCGCAGCACCAAAAGCTCGGTCGACTGGCCCCGTATCAGCAGCTGGATGTACCAAATCACCCGCCAACGCCCCCGGCTCGTACTCGGGCTGAGTACACTACTCTTGCTACTCTCCACCATGGGCATCGCCAGGATCGACCGCAACAATTTTATCCTGGGGGCCATCAATGACGACGCGCCACTCAAACAGGATTACCTCTTTTTCGAACGCGAACTCTCCGGTGTGCGGGCCTTTGAGATGGGCATTGAGGCGCAGGGGGAGCACCGTTTGGATGAGCTGCTGGTACTACGGGAGTTGGAAAAGCTGGAGCGCTACCTCGACGAATTGGAGGTAATTGGTCCCGTTTTTTCTCCCCTGACCTTTTACAAAACCGCCCAGTCGATCGACCAGGGAAAGGGCTTGGCGGGCTACGTCCTGCCCCAGCGTCAGGAGCAGATTCAGCGGCTCGCCAGGTGGGAAGAACGGATCGATTTTCCCTACCTCAGCCCGGACAAAAAGCAGGGCCGTTTGGCCGCCAAAATGCGCGACATCGGTCGCCAGCGAGTCGAAGTCCTCCAGGCCCAAATCGATACCTGGATTGCGGAGAACCTAGACGCCTCCCTACTGCGCTTTCGACCCACGGGAGCGAGCTTGCTGATGGACAAGACCAACCAACACCTGGTGCGGCAGATGCTGGAGAGTTTGGTACTGGCCTTTGTACTCGTATCCATCATCGTGGCTTGGGTTGTTCGGAATGGTTTGATGGTGGTCATTTCTCTGATTCCCAACTTACTCCCCCTGCTGTTTACCGCCGGGGTCATGGGCTGGATTGGCGTCGAACTCAACGGCTCCACCGCCATCATCTTTACCATTGCCTTCGTCATCGCGGTCGACGATACCATTCACTTCCTGATGAAATTCCAGCAGGAGCGGCGCCGGGGGCAAGCTTTTGAACCCGCGCTACAAGCTACCCTGGCACAAACGGGCAAAGCCATTATCATCACCAGTGTAGTGTTGATGTCGGGTTATGCGATCTTACTTTTTTCGGATTTTCGAGAGGCTTGGTACCACGGTGTTCTCATCTGTTTTACGATGCTGGGGGCCCTGGTGGCCGAGCTCTTTTTGATTCCCATCTTGTTGCGTAGGCTGTACACCGGGAGCGTGGACCCACTGGCGGAAACGGATGGGGAGGGCTAGCCGGTCCAGGGGAGATTGGCGGCGGCTTTGCGAATCTTTTTGATGCCGATGTGGTTGCCCCAGTCGAGAATATTGGCCAGCTCCAGGTCAAAATCGGTAATCGCTTCGTACTGCAACTGCTTTTTAATTTTCGTAAGGTCGAGTACCATCGACTCCGTAACGTAGGCGATGGATTGGGCGGAATAGCTGATGGGGATTTTGAGACTATCGGCCATTTTGACAAAGCTCTTGATCCAGCGGATGGGAATTTCTTTGACCGGTAGGATTTTTCCGTGCAGACCAAAGATGACTTGTTCGATGACCTCGCGAAGGAGATAGGTCCTTTCGTCGGCAATGTTGTAGGCATGAAAGCCCTTGGGCTGTTGTTCGATCACCCGTTCGATCCCCGTGATGAGGTTAGAGACGTGGGTCATGGAAACGGGAATCATTCCATCTCCGGGAATGATGATTTTGTTGTTGCGCACCAGCTTGAGGATACGAGGGAGCAGCACCCGATCGTGCGTGCCGTAAATGGCTCGGGGGCGGAGGCTGACGATGGAGCGCCGCCGTTGGCTTTGCTTTTGTAGAAAGCTCTCGGCCAGCCACTTGGTTTTGCCGTAATTGGAGAGGATGGCGTAGGTGTCGACCTGAACTTCGGTGATGGGGTGGAAGCTAAAATCGTAGATGGTGGCGGAGGTGATGTTGTTAACTCGGGGGGTTCTGACGG
>CALCCH010000207.1 GCA_937899855.1 uncultured Saprospirales bacterium
TTTGGCGGCGGCGGTCGCGCTGGTGGCCTCGCTGGCGCAGTTGTTTACGGGGCACCGCTCCGCCGATGGGGTGGCGCACAACCAACCCGCCAAGCTGGCCGCAATGGAGGGGCATTTTGCGGAGCACGAAGCGGCCGACCTGTACCTTTTTGGTTGGGTAGATAAGGAAAACGAGACCGTACGGGGCCTGGCGGTTCCGGGGGGATTAAGCTTTTTGCTACACCAGGATGTTGAGGCCCCCATCACGGGGCTCCATGCCTTCCCTCCCGACGAACGCCCCAGCGCCCTCAACGCCATCTTCCAGTTTTACCACCTGATGGTCGCCATCGGCATGTTTCTGATTGGGCTGACGCTCTTCGCGGGTTGGAGGTGGTGGCGGGGCAGGCTGTTTGACCAGCGGTGGTTGTTGTGGGTGTTTGTGCTGGCGGTGATCCTGCCCCAGGTTGCCAATCAGGTCGGTTGGTACGCCGCAGAGATGGGGCGCCAGCCCTGGGTGGTGTACGGCTTGCTCCGTACCTCGGATGCGCTATCGAAGGTGGTAACCGCCAACCAGGTACTCTTTTCGCTGATTCTGTTTACCATCGTCTACCTGATTCTTTTCACCCTCTTTATCTACCTGCTCCACAAAAAGATCGTACACGGACCCCACGAGGACAACCTCATCGATCACCGGCCGCGTCAGAACGAGAAAGCCCGCCAACTGACCGGTGGGGCGTGCTGGCCATTTCCCTTGTGCTCCCCAATTCTCCATTAAACCATTACCCTCATGTCCGCTACTTTTTTATCGCTTGATTATCCCACCTGGTGGTTTTTACTCGTCGGAGCCGTATTTTCGGGCTACGCCATTCTGGATGGTTTTGACTTGGGGGCGGGAGCCCTGCACCTCTTGCTCAAGAAGGAGCAAAGCCGACGGATTGCGCTCAACGCCATTGGTCCGGTCTGGGACGGCAATGAGGTTTGGCTCGTGATCGGGGGTGGGGCGCTCTTTGCGGGTTTTCCCAAGGTGTACGCCACCCTACTCAGTGGGATGTACATCCCCTTTATGCTTTTTTTGGTCTTTCTGATTTTTCGCGCCACCTCCATCGAATTCCGCAGCAAGGAGCCCATGGCCTGGTGGCGGCGGATGTGGGACACGGCCTATTCGCTGTCTTCCATCCTACTGGCCCTCCTGCTCGGTATCGTCCTGGGCAACGTCTTACAGGGGATGCCGATTGGGGCGGACGGGGAATTTTCCGGCAACTGGCTGCGCTTTATCAATCCCTACGCCATCTTAGTGGGCATCACCACCCTGGCCCTATTCATGATGCACGGTGGGATTTACCTGGCCCTCAAGACCGAAGGACGCCTATTCGCCAAAATGACCATCTTGGTCAAAAACACCACCCTCTTTTTTGTCCTCTGCTTCGCCCTGTCCAGCTTCGCCACCCTTATTTTCTTTCCCCACCTGAGCGAAAAATTTCGGGCCATCCCCGGTCTAGTCATCGTGCCGGTACTGGCCCTCGGTTGTATCGCCAACCTCACCCGGCTGGTCGCCCGTAAGCGCTACCTGCGCGCCTTCGTCTTTTCCTCCATCAGCGTCAGCCTCCTCCTCATCCTGGTGGCCATCCCCCTCTACCCCAACCTGCTGTTGTCCACCAGCAACCCCGCGCACAGCCTGACGATCTACAACGCCTCGGCCTCCACCAAATCGCTCGGCATCATGCTGACCTTTGCCGCCATCGGAGTACCCCTGGTGATCGCCTACACGACCTTTGTGTTTTGGACCTTCCGGGGCAAAGTCCAGATCGACGAAATGAGCTATTGAAGACGGGACCCGCTGAGCTACGAGGCAACAATTGCGAGGGGTGTGCGTTATCCATGCGATGCGGATCGACTTGCTGTCGGCGCTCGTTTCCAAACAACAAAAGTATTACCTCCAAACGCAACACGTATGAAAAAACTAATCCTACTTGCCTTCCTCGGAAGCTTTTACGCCAGTGCCCTGGCCAGTGCCCCCCAAGCCATCGGACAATTCCTCAACGACGCGAACGAGCAAATTTCGGTGTACCCCCGCCCGGCCAAAGTCAAGTTTGGCAATAGCATCCGCTCGGGCTGTGATTGTCAGTTTGAAAAGTACACCTTTTACTATTTCGACGCCGAGGGCAAACACCACAAAATCAAGGAAGCCAAAATCCTGGAGCTGACCCTGAACGCGGGCACCGTAATGTGTAAAAAACAAGCCCCGGTGCTGGTCGGCCGCGACGAAGCCCGCCCGCAGGATATCAACTACGAACGGGCCGAGCTGGAGGCGGATTTGCCCTTTATCCCCTTGCCCAAGTACAAAAAGAAAAAGAAGCATTTTCTCCACAAGGTGGTCGCTCAGAACGCGGATTACCTGCTCACCTCCCACGTTCCCGACAACAGCAACGAGGGGGTATTTTACATTTTCTCCCGTAGGAATAAGCAGATGGTCGAAGGTCCGATGCGTACCCTTCTGCTCGGGGAGGGCAAACGGGGCGCCGCCCTTTACGAGAAGATCGAACGGTATTTTCCGGATTGCCCCGCTCTGTACGAAAAGATGGAGGCCAACCGCAAGCACCAAAATAACCTACGCAAGGTGGGGGTGGTTCACTTGCTGTCGAAGATCAACGGTTGTGACTGCGGGCAATAACGAGGCGGCTCAAACTCCACGAAGCTTTTTGAGGATTTGATTGAACGCAGCTTTGCGACGGGCGGCGATGTCGAGTTCGGTACCGTCTACCAGTTGTAAGCGACTGCTGCGACCGGCATCGAAGCGGGCAATCTTTTGGATGTTGATGAGGTGGGATTTGTGGATGCGGAAAAAGGTTTGCGAGGGCAACAGATTTTCGTAATGGCTGAGGGAGTTGACTACCAGGTGGATTTTGCCATCGTCTAAGTGAATGTTGACGTAGCTGCCCTTGGCTTCGATGCGAAGGATATCGTCGAGGGCTACGATGACGTGTTGGTCCCGACCCGGCAGGATGATTTGTTGGGCGGTTTGGTGGCGGTCCTCATACTGCTGGCGCAAAAACTTGAGGCGTCCCTGCGGATTTCCTTTCCGCCATTCTTCCGTCAGTTTACCAATCGTCAACTGTAGCTCCTGTAGATCGATGGGTTTGAGCAGATAATCCAGGGCCGCGTACTTGATGGCCTTGATGGCAAATTGGTCGTAGCCCGTAACGAAGACGACGTTGAAATGGGCGTAGCCAAAGGCGTCGAGGACGTTAAAGCCATTGCCATTGGGCATTTCGATGTCGAGAAAAATCAAATCGGGCCGTAGCTCTTGGAGCAGCGCAATACCGGAGCGGACATCCTGAGCTTCCCCGATGATCTTCACCCCTTCACAATAGTCGGTCACCATTTTGCGCAAGAGGCTGCGGCTCTGTCTTTCGTCATCAATGATTACGGCTTTCATCATCCTAATTGAGTTGAATGGGGATAAAAAATTGGGCTTGGGTACCGATCAGGGTACCGCGAGCATCGTAGC
>CALCCH010000208.1 GCA_937899855.1 uncultured Saprospirales bacterium
GCTTGGTCAACCTACTGGGGGGCAATACGGGGGTGAAGATGGGGGGTTGGTTCAATCGAGAAATCAACTCGCTGGAAGACCTGCGGGGCCTGAAGATGCGGATGCCTGGCTTGGGGGGTAAGGTCTTGGAAAAGGCGGGTGGTGCGCCGGTACTCCTACCGGGGGGCGACTTGTACACCGGGCTGGAAAGGGGGGTGATCGACGCCACGGAATGGATCGGTCCCTACCACGACTACAAGATGGGTTTCCACCAAATCGCCAAATACTACTACCCCCCCGGTTGGCACGAAACCGGAACCGCCCTCGAGTTTTTTATCAACAAGCAAAAGTACGACCTCCTCCCCGCCGACTTACAAGCCATTCTCGAAGCCGCCGCCCTCCGCCTCAACGGTTGGATGCTCTCCGAGTTTGAAACCCAAAACAGCATTTACCTCCAAAAACTGATACAGGAAGAAAAGGTCGACATCCGGCGCTACCCCGAGCCCGTACTTCGCCAACTGCGCGAATACACCGAGGAGATCATCACCGAAATCACCGACCGCGACCCCTTTAGCAAAAAGGTCTACGAGTCCTATCGCCAATTCCGTCAACGCGCTACCGCTTGGTCGGACTTAACCGAAAAGGTCTATTACAACGATATTCAGATTTAGGCCAAGAAGCCATCTCAAAATATCCTTAGGACTACGTCAGGGTCATTTGCACCCCCACTTCGTTACCAAAAGCGTCACGTAGCTAGGGCTACGCTCCGTTTTGGCGCCTCGTAGGAGCACAAATGACCACTCCCTCGCCAACAAAAACATTTTGAGATGGCTTCTAGTAATCCGTCTTAATCGACTTGTCGAAGGGTACCTTGAACTGGTACATCACGTCCTCATCGCGGTGGTCGTCCAGCACATCGAGTCCGTAGCGGATTTTCTTCGGGTCGTCGTATACGAGGGTTCCGAAAAGGCGGTACCAAAAGGAAAAGAAGAAGCCAAAGATGGTGTCAGTCCAGGGCCGCTCGAAGTGGTGGAGAAACTGGTGCATGTTGGGCGTGATGAAGACCAGGCTGATGGTCCGGTCGAGCCAGCCGGGCAGGTGGATATTGGCGTGGGTAAAGTAGGTGAAGAGGATGCTGCAAATCCGGTAGACCAGGTAGTAGGCCAGGGGCATTCCGCTGATCACAATGGCACCCAGCGCAAAACATTCCCGGAGGATGTAATCCCCGGGATGGTGCCGCGTACCGGTAGTGGCGTCTACTTTGGTGTCGCTGTGGTGGACCATGTGAAAACGCCACATCCACTTGACGCGGTGGAGCAAGTAGTGCGCCACGTACTGGGCAATAAAATCGAGGAGCATGATCGAGAACAGCAGCTCCATCCAGACGGGCAGATCGACCCAGTACAGAAAGCCGAATTCGTATTCGCGGGTAAATACAAAAATGGCGACGGTAGCGATGGTAAAAAGCAGGTTGATGACCATCGAGGTACTGAGGAAAATGAGATTGACACCCGCGTGTTTCCACTTGCGGTAGTCGAAGCGAATCAGGGGAATGAACCCTTCCAATCCCCAGCTGATGATCAAACAGAGAAAGACCCAACCCAACTTGTAGGTGGTGGGCATATTTTCAAAAAAAGCTAGAAAAGCATCCATGCGGTCGTATTGGTTGAGTGATGTGAAGTGACGTTCTTTTAATTTCATGAAAAAACGAGCAATTTTCAAATTCCTCCGTCATTATTGCGTCACATCCTTATTCCGCGCCACTAAAAAGTCCAAAAACCAGGTCGGGAAAGAAGATCACCAAGAGCAAAAAGACCACCTGGATGAGTACGAAGGGAACGATGCCCCGGTAGAGGTGTCCCGTGGTGACGCTCGGAGGCGCGACTCCCTTGAGGTAGAAGAGCGCAAAGCCAAAAGGTGGGGTCAAAAATGAAGTTTGCAAATTCATCGCCAGTAGAATACCGATCCAGATGAGGTCCATCTCGTAGAGTTTGAAGATGGGAGCCACCACCGGTACGATGATGAAAATGATTTCGATGAAGTCGATAAAAAAGCCAGCGACAAAGACGACGACCATCACGAGGGTGAGGAAAAGCATCGGCGACAGTTCCGATTGTTCGATCAGTTCGATGAGGTAGGTATCGCCTCCCATTTCCCGAAAGACAAAAGAGAACGTAGTAGCGCCCAGCAGGATCATAAAGACCATACAGGTCAGCAGGGTGGTTTCTTGCATCACGGCCCGGAGCGTCGCCAAACGCAATTTGCCTTGCAACAAGGTGAGCAGGGTGGCACCCAGTGCCCCCACCGCCGCCGCTTCCGTGGGCGAAGCAATGCCCGCAAAGATGGAACCCAACACCGCTACAATCAGGAGGAGGGGCAACACAAACGCTTTGATGACTTTGGGCCAAAAGTGGGGATCCTGGCGGTAGGCCTCGATCTCTTCCGCCGGAATGGGGGGAGCACTCTGGGGCTGCAGGGCCGCCCGGATCAAGATGTAAATGATGTAACAAGCCACCAGTAGCACGCCAGGCAACAAGGCCGCCCGAAACAAATCGCCAACCGATACATTGAGGACGCTTCCCAGCAAGACCAGAACCACCGAGGGGGGGATGATCTGCCCCAGCGTACCCGCCGAAGCGATGGTCCCCGTAGCCAACTCGGCTTGGTAGCCCCGCTTGAGCATGGTCGGCAGGCTGATCAGCCCCATTGTGATCACCGTCGCCCCCACAATTCCCGTGGAGGCCGCCAGCAAGGCCCCGACGAGAACCACCGAAATGGCCAGGCCACCCCGCATCCGTCCAAACAACATGGCCATCGTTTCCAATAAGCTCTCCGCCAAGCCCGATTTCTCCAGCATGATTCCCATGTAGATATACAGCGGTACCGCTAGCAAAATAATGTTGCTCATCACCCCAACGATCCGTGGAGGCAAAGCGGTAAAATCAGCGAGGTGGAGAAAGCACAAGCCGTACAGGATCGAAATGCCCCCCATCGTAAAGGCGACGGGGTACCCGTAGAGGATGAGGATAAAAATGCTCAGAAAAAGCAATAAGGCTAGCAACTCCATGGATCAGCGAATATCGTTGGTGGTAGGGGAAAACTCGTTATCCTCCTGGGCTTCCCCAAAGAGGACGAGCAAGGCTGCGGCAATGCTGGCCAGGGCCTGTAGCAGGAGGAGCAAAAAGCCCAAGGCAATGGAACCTTTGATGAGAAAGCGGTGGGGCAGCCCGCCCGGATTGGGAGATCCTTCGCCAATGTAGTAGCTGCCGAGGGCGTACTGCCAACCAACGTACACCAGCACGAGGCACCAGGGCAGTAGAAAGACCATTCCTCCCACCAAGTTTACCCAGGCACGATCGCGGGGGGAAAAGCGATCGTAAAACAAGTCGACCCGAACGTGGCGGTCCTGCTGAAAAGCGTAAGCCGCACCGAGTAGGAAGACCAAGGCAAAGAGGTGCCATTCCAACTCCATGACCCAGGCCGCCGTGGTATTGAACCAGTAGCGCATCAAGACGTCACCACAGACCAAGAGGACCAGTAAGGTGGTGAGCCAGGCGACGGCCCGTCCGATGCTTTCGTTGATTTTTCCCACCCCATTGACGAAGGAGCGCAGTAGCTTTTCCATGGCTGTGTTTTGGCACGTGCTTGGGCAAAATACAAAAAAAGCCCTGTTTCGAAAAACAGAGCAATGGGGCCAGCCAAACCGTCGGTACAACCGCTACGACTTGCGAAAGCGAAATACGGCGCCGCGCCGACGGAGTACCAGTTGGTGCGCACGGGACATGGCTATTCGGTAATATCGCTGCCACCGCCCCAACCCAAGCCAACCAAAGCCAAGTAGGCGCCCCGCGCTTTACTTCATCAACACCAAGTCGGTGGCAATCAACCATTGTCCCTTGACTTTTACGAGTGAAAAGAAACTGTACATCGTCGGCTTACCGGCCTCGCTCAATTTGACCTTAGCCGTAGCGTTGACCCCTTCGAAGAGATCCACCGAAAGGATTTCCAATTGTCGGTTTCCGCCACCAAAGGTTTTACTGTCGATGAGCTGTAGATAAGTGGCTCGGTCCAGCACCTTGATGATTCCTTCACTGGTATCGTTCCAAACGACACGAAAACTTTCGTCCATCACCGCCGCCTGTTGCTGACTGTCGTTTTGGTCCGCTCCCCGGGCAAACTGCTCCAGGGCCCGGCCGATGGCCACGAGATCTTCGTTGGTGTCGGTCCAACTGGTCGTCGTCAAAAGCATACTGCAAAATAATAGCGTGAACTTCATGATTTGAATATTGAATGAATAAATTGATTTTGAAATTAATGATATATCAATTATATGGACAAAAAAATAGGCTCAACCCAATAGATTGTCGTACATCTTTTTCAATCCAGCTTTCATCGTCTCCAACTCCCGCTTAGTCAGGCCTTTCATCCCTTTTTCTCGAATGTCGTAAATCAGGGGCAGGATGCCTTCCACCAGTTGTGCTCCCGATTTGCTGAGGTAGATTTCAAAAACGCGGCGATCCTCGGCCCCCGTCCGCCGTTCTACCCAAGCCTCGCGCACCAGAATATCCAAGATACGCGTCACCGCAGCGGGGTCTTTGAAGGTGGTTTGGGCAATGTCAACTTGACTGATGCCCGGTTCTTCACTGATCTTTTTGAGCACCAACCACTGGTCGATCGTAATGCGGTAACCGTGTTCTCGCAGTACCTTACGCGAATACGTCTTGGCCTGGCGCTGCATACGCTCCGCCAGAAAGTAGATGACCTCATCCAGTTTTTGTGCCTTTACGTATTCATCAATTATTGACATATCAACAAATTTAAACGCTTTTATGTAAAAGTGCAAGTACCCGGCCTATTTTTCCACTCGAATGTCCCGGACCTGTAGCTGCAGGTGGTGCGTACCCCGCCAATAGTTGTCCCGCAGGGTGTAGCACACATCAAATGTTCCCTGGCTTACCGCTGCCCAATGCGCCCCCTGCCCAAAGGCAATAGCACCCAGCGGGCTTTGGCCCGGTCGATCGATATCAAACTTCAGATGCTGCCCTTTGAGTAGTCGAACCGCTCCAATACTGCGTACCGCTTTCGAGTAGAAAATGGGTTGGCGGTGCCCCGGGCCAAAGGGCGCCAAGCGTTGTAGCTGCCGCCAAAAGTCAAAATCTACCTCCGACAAGTCCAATTCCCCCGCCAGCTCGATGGTAGCCACCCGGCTGGTGGAATCCAGTGTTTCGCTGACCAGGCGCTCAAAATCTTGCTGAAAAGCAGCCAGCTGTCCCGTCTTCACCGTCAAACCCGCCGCGTAGCGGTGACCCCCATAATTGCTCAGATGCGAGGCACAGTGCCCCACAGCCCCGTGCAGATCAATGCCCCGTACCGAACGCGCCGACCCCACAATTTGTCCTTCCGACTCCGTCAGAATCACACTCGGCCGCTGAAACCAATCGACCATCCGCGACGCCACGATCCCAACGACTCCCTTGTGCCAGTCGGGCCGAAATAGGACAATACTGGCCCGCTCTTCCCAATCCGCACGAGCGAGGAAAAGGGCCTTGGCCTCCTCCGCCATGGCACGATCAACACTTTTACGCGTATCATTCTGCGCCTCGAGGTGTTGAGCCAGTGGTGCCGCCGCAGCGACATCCGGGGCCAGCAGCAGGCGGACGGCGTCCCGCGCATCCCCCAGTCGACCCGCCGCATTGATCATCGGCCCCAAACCAAAGACCACGTCACTGACCGTCAGGGGAGGCACGCGTTGACTCCGGCGGATCAGCGCCGCCAAACCGGGCTGGGGCTGCTCATTGAGGCGGCGTAAGCCCAGCCGGGCGAGAATGCGGTTCTCCCCAGTAAGCGGGACGATATCGCTGGCCGTGGCGACCAATACCAGGTCGAGTAAGTGCTCCGTGTGTGCCTCGGGCAAGCCTTGCGCTAGGGCGTAGGCTTGTGCTAGCTTGAAGGCCACTCCGGTTCCACAGAGGTCGGGATGAGGATAATCGCAGTCGGGACGCTTGGGGTCCAATACGGCCAGGGCCGGCGGCAATTGCTCATCGGGCAGGTGGTGATCACAGACGATGACGTCGATGCCATGGTCTCGGGCTTCCTGGATGGTGGCGTGGGCCTTGATCCCACAATCGAGACAAATCAGCAGGTCCACTCCCGTATCGCGGGCGTAGGCCACCCCAGTGGAGGAAAGTCCGTAGCCCTCGCGGTAGCGGTCGGGCAGGTAATAGTCGAGGGTGGCCCCCCTTCCTCGGAGAAAACGGTAGAGCAAGGCCACGGCGGCGGTCCCATCGACGTCGTAGTCGCCATACAGGAGTATCTTTTCCCCCCGCTCGATGGCCCGGTCAAGGCGTTCAACGGCCTGGTGCATGTCGCGAAGGAGAAAGGGGGAGGGGAGTTGATCGGCTTCTGCTTGCATAAAATGCTGGGCGGTGGGGAGCTGCTGAATCCCACGCTGCCAGAGCAGGCGGGTGAGGATGGGGGGCAGGACCAGGGCTTGAGCCAGGCTCAGGCAAGCGCTTTCGGCTTGTGGAGACAGGGGGGCCGGGAAAATCCATTGGGTAGCAGTCATGGCAACTCGATTTTAAGGTAAAAAAGCCATATATAGACGCTCCGGAGGGGGAAATTCCATAAATGCACTCCGGCTAAAGTCAAAAAAAAGGTGCTAAACATCTGATAATCAATACTAAAAAAAATTTAAAAAAGTGAGAGGCCCGTCAAAAACGCGAGGAGGAAAGGATGGATCAGAACGAGACATCGAAGCATTGTCCATTACGTAAAATTATTGTTTTTTAGACTTCGCATATTTATGCCCTGGGGTGGGACCCACCCTTAAGGCACGATCACTCACCGCACCCCTTCGCGGCCACTGGCTCATGCACAGCTCCGCCAAACCCAACCTAGGACGCCGGTCCTAGTGAAGTCAAAAACCGTGTTTTTCCCTTCTCGCGAACCAGGGAAAAGCCATATATAGACGCTCCGGAGGGGGAAATTCCATAAACCATTTCGCGAACAGGCACAAAAAACAGTCCTAAACATCTGATAATCAGCACGAAAAAAATTTTAAAAAAGTGAGGGGTCCGTCAAAAAGAAAAGCGAGAAAACCCGAAAGAAGACCGCAACAATGTCGACCGCAGCAGGCTTTTTAGGTTTTGATGTGCCAGCAGCCCCGTTCGCTATCCAACCCTCGCGGGCGCGATTCCCCCCCCTCTAGACCGTACTATTTTCCCCAGCGCTGCGTTATAAATCCGTAGCTTCTCCCTCTTCCCCATTTTGGCACAGAATTTACTGCGATTTTATTAGAAAAAATCTGGATACGATGCCCACTGCCTTACCCCGTGCCGCTATACTCTTTTGGGGGCTCTGCCTCGCCTGCTTTTCCACCTTCGCCCAAGAGAACAGCCTGATCATGGGACGCATCGACCACTTGGGCTTGGTCAAAGAAGTTGAAATCAACCTCAACGAGCGGTACCTGAACAATAAAAATGTGGTCCACACCGCTGCTGTCTCCGAGGAGGGCTATTTTGTCTTTCCCCTCACCCTCCACGATCCCCAGCTACAGACCCTCACCTACACCCGCTACCATACCCTCCTCTTCCTCGAACCCCGCGATACCCTCGAAATCATTACCGACGCCTACTCATTTCCCCATGCCATCCAGTTCGAGCACCGCAGCGGAGCCAATAATACCCACCTAAAGCAGTATTTGCAACAAAATCCAACCGAACTCAACGCCCTCCGCCTCAAACAATACCGTAGCCGCGGACCCTACTGGTACATCAATGCCCCCGACATGGACCGCCTGATGCTGGCCAGTACCCCCAAGCAGTTTCGACACCACATGGCCCTGCGCAAAGCGGAAGCCCTCGCCAATCTCGACTCCTACGTACGGAGCCACCCAGATGCCCTCACCCCCAGCTACCGCGAATTTATCCGTACCGAGATCATCTACAACTGGGCCTACCACCTGCTGCTCTTCGGCGATGTCTTCAGAAACCGCTACGCCATCGACGACTCCTTTTTTGATTTCCTTACCGAAGTTCCCCTCCAAAACGGCTACATCGGCAACTACTGGTACCGCCACTTCGTACAAGCCTACCTCGTTTTCCAACAAGCCCGACAGCAGGAAACCCCACCCACCGAGGTGGAGCAATACCAACTGGCTGGAACCCTCTTTACGGACAAAGCCCGGGCCTTTTTACAATCCGAAATCCTGGTACGGGGCTTCCGAGCCAAACAAGTGGAAGCGCTGCGCCGGGAGTATTGGGATTTTTCCGACCACAACGCCTATCCCCAATTCGACGAAAAAGTCGCTCGGGTATACTACCAAATCATGAAGTACGCTGCGGGCGAACTGGCACCCGATTTCGTGCTTACCGATCCGAACGACCGTCCCGTCAGTCTCCACCAGTATCAGGGCCAAGTCGTCTACCTCAATTTCTGGGCGAGCTGGTGTCGTCCTTGCATGGCTAAGCTAGAGCAATTGCGTGCCATTCAGGGCCGCTTGGAAGAGGCCGGCGTCG
>CALCCH010000209.1 GCA_937899855.1 uncultured Saprospirales bacterium
GGTCACTTCCCGTCAACAAAGAAAACCCAAATTGCCGTTCCAGCGACCGCGAAGTCCGAAAAAAATTCTCTTTATTTGTACGGTAATTTCGTACTTCCCTCAAATCCTCCACCATGGTCAAATTGATTTTGCCCTTCTGCCTCCTGTTTTCCACCGCGCTTTCCGGCCAATTTCGGGTCGAAGTCCTCAAGGACATCAACCCCGCCACCAGCTCGGTGTCCAGCCCCGACGTCTTCCTGTACACCTTCCCCGATGGCCCCTTCGCTGACCGTCTCTGGATCAGTGCCGACGACGGCGTCAATGGCCGCGAATTTTGGCAAAGCGACGGCACCGAGGCGGGCACCGTCCTCCAGATCGAACTGAGCCCCGGCGCCGCCAGCAGCGAATTGGAGGACGTCCTGGCTTCGGACAACTTCCTATTTTTCAGTACCCAACGCACTGGGGAAGACCGCTTCTACTGGCAAAGCGACGGCACCCAAGCCGGGACCCTTCCCCTGGGCAGCTCCACCAATTTTAGTGGACACGGCACCCTCGCCGTACTCCACGATACGCTTTACCGCTTTGGCCCCTTCGATAGTTTCCGATCAGACGGTCAGGGGGGCTGGGACGTCTTTACCGATGTGGAGGCCTTGGGCCGTCCCTTCTTGTTTCGGGACCAGCTTTACTTTATGGGGAAATTGGGAGCCGGTCCCGTCAGCCTCTGGAAAAGCGATGGCACCTCGGGGGGTACTACGGTGGTCCGCACCTTCCCCAATGCGGGTATCTTTGCCCTCCACGATACCCAAGTAGTCGGCGACCTGCTCTACCTCCTGCTGGACGACGGCGTCAACGGCCGCGAACTCTGGCGAAGCGATGGGACCGAAGCGGGCACCTTTCTAGTCCGGGACATCGTCAGCGGTCCGGCGGGAACCTTCGACAATCAATCCTTTGGCCCCCGGGGCCTGGCGCCCTTCCGCGGCGAACTGTACTTTGCGGTCGATGACCTGGCCGAAGGCGATCTGTGGAAGACGGACGGTACCGAAGCGGGTACGGTGCCCGTCGCCGATGTTTACGCGGGTCTCGACAATGCCCGTCCCCGTTATTTTCAAACCCTCAACGACCAACTCTATTTCCTGGCCAACTCCGATGCCGAAACGGCCAACCTCTGGGCCACCACCGGAGACACCAGCCCGGGCAGCACCTTCCTGGTCGCCGACCTCCCCGATGATCCCGCGGGTGATTTTGGGACCAGCGATTTGTTTGCCTTCGACGGCCTCCTGTTTTTTCGTACCAGCAACGACTTCTGGTGGAGCGATGGCGAAAACGCCCAAGTGCTGGACGCCCGTACCAATCCCCTGGATTTTACCCCCTTCAATGGCAACCTGTATTTTACCGCCCGCAACAGCGACTTCGGCAAGGAGATCGCGCGGGTCATCATTCCCCTCCTCATCGACGTGAGCGTCAGCGACAGCATTTGCTTTGGCAGCAGCAGCGGTAGCATCACCCTCGAATTGCTCAACGGAACGCCCCCCTACCGCTACGCCTGGAACGATGCCAGCCTCAGCGGGCCCAACCCCAGCGATTTGCCCGCCGGCGATTACGTCTGTACCATCACCGATGCCGATGGCGACAGCCTCGTCACCGATCCCATCCGCATTGCCGAATACGCCGAGCTGCTGGTGACGGCCGAAAGCAGCCCGGCTAGCCCCGGTCAGGCCAACGGTACGGCAACGCTGGTCGTAGAAGGGGGCCAGGCACCCTACACCTTTATATGGGCCACCGATCCCCCCCAGACTGAGAATCCCGCCACGGGCCTGGAAGCGGGCACCTATACCTACGAGGTGGAAGACGACAATGGCTGTCGGGTGGAAGGCACGGTAGCGGTGGATCAAAACACGGCACTCCGCGATGTAGCAGCGCCCAACGAACTGGCGGTCTACCCCAATCCCAGCCCCTCGGGTACCTTTACTTGGCGCGGCTTGCCCAATGCCCCCGGTCAAGGCTACCAACTCGAACTCTTTGGTGCCACGGGGCGAAAACAATTTAGTGCGCTCGTTTCCAGCCAAGATCCCCTGGTGGTGGATTTGAGTCAACTGCCCCCCGGCCCGTATTTCTACCGACTCGTATCCGATCGCCAGGTTTACATCGGTGGGCCCTTGCTATTGGGCGAGGACTAGTCGGAGCTGATTATTGCGTTTTGTCCACTAGCTGACGAATAAAAATGGGCTCCAAAAAAACAGCTCTAAAAATTATCGAATAATAATAATTTTTATTTGTTGGCATACTCTTGGCAGATGGCCTTATCGTTGTGAGTAAGTACAAATGATGCGCTGCTATGATGACTGCAGGTAGATAATGACCGTTTGCTATGATGACCTACTCCTCGGCCTCGTTGTGAGGCGACAACACTTTTAATTTTTCGAAAAGACTTAAACGAAGCCCCCCGTATGAATGCAAGTAAATGGCTTGCGGGTGTACTGCTATGGCTATTGGGTTCTTCCCCCTTGTTGGCCCAGCCCGCTACTGCGACACTGCAATTGATTCCACCTCACGCCCCTTATCTGGCGGATTTTACCGAACCGACTTCTCAGAGTCTGCTCTACACCTTACAGATGATCGACCCGGGTACCACTACCCTGGACGTCCGGCTCAAGATGACGATCACGGGAGCGGGCATTTCGATGAGTACCAACGAA
Organism: uncultured Saprospirales bacterium; assembly: GCA_937899855.1. Taxonomy (GTDB): domain Bacteria; phylum Bacteroidota; class Bacteroidia; order Chitinophagales; family Saprospiraceae; genus CALLVY01. The sequence goes on from CALCCH010000209.1 coordinate 2,676, forward strand.
AATTGGATCCCACCGGCGATTACTTTGACCGCGGGTGTTCCCGCCGTATTTAGCGGCTACGATCTGATCGAATATTTCGATCCCTACCACCTGGACTTTACGGGCATCAGTCGCGAGGCCTTTATCAACAACGGGGGCCTGCTCCCGGAAGGCTTTTACGAGGTGTGTATCCAGGCTTGGTACTACGACCCCGGTACCAACCAGATCGCCTCCAATAACGCTTGTGGCTCGGCTTTTATGGAGTACTACGACCCACCGCAGATTACCGCGCCCATTGGGGTACAGACGGCGACCAATCCGCAGACTTTGCTGTTCAGTTGGTTGCCGCTACATCCGTCGGGGGCGTTTATTACGGAGTATGATTTGCAGGTGTGGACCATCGTTCCCAATATGAGTTACGAACAAATCATCAATTTTGAAGCGCCGCTTTTTCAAACTACCATAACCAATTTGACTACCTTTCTGTACGGTCTCTCAGAACCCTTACTCACCCCAGGACAAGGCTATATCACTCGGGTGCGAGCCCGAGCGCAGAATGGCGCGGGGGTGTTCAAGAACAATGGCTTTAGCGTAGTAGAAAGCTGGTATTGGGGGGCCACCTCCAATGATTGTGACCCACCGGTCTTTGCTGACCTGGAGGTCGTTGGAGTAGGTAATCTTCGAGTAAATTGGATCCCCCCTCAAGGCATTGCTTTCGATGGTTTTACCATTCGCTACCGCGAGATTAATCCAGACCCTGACCCACCGGGCCCATGGACCGAGGTAAACACAGAGGCAACGGCTACCCAGTACGACATCATGTACCTGTTTGCGGATGATGTTTTCGAGATTGAGATTCGGACAAATTGTACTTCCGGTGAAAGTGAATGGCTCCCAATAGGAGTAAAAACCATCAATCAGGACCTCTATTCTTGCGGTCTGGATGCCGGTGGATTTCCTATTGACAATATCAACCCCTTGACGGAATTAAGGGTGGGAGATATTTTTCACGCCGGTGATTTTGACATCAAGGTCACCCAGGCCAGTGGTGGGAATGGTGAATACTATGGAAAAGGCTATGTTGAAGTCCCCTTTTTCAATGAGGCACGTCTCAACGTCAAGTTCAATAAGATTAGAATCAACGAGTTGTATTATCTCATCAAAGGGGAAATCGTAGTAACCGGAGCCGGAGTAGCACTCTTAGACGAAGCCGCGGCCGCGGCCTTGCAAGATATCATGAATACGCTCGAAAATGCGGACGATGTATTGGCAGCAGCCGAACAAATCTTGCAAACCCTAGACGAAATCATTGCGATGGTGGAGCCCTATCTACCGGATAATATCATTCAGGATTTGATCAATGCTCAACAAGCCTTGGAAGATGCCAGGGCCATGGCCAACGATCCCAATGTATCCCCTGAGGATGCAGCAGCAGCTCTGAACAATGCCCAAGCCTTACTCGATGCGGCCAATGCCGCTTACCAAGCCGCTCTAATCGAATTTTTCCAGGACTTCTTTGACGTGATCATCACCGCCATTGGCGAGCTGTATGACGAATACCAAGCCGAATCTAGTACCATTGAATCGGAATACATCACCGCTAAAAACGATATTGACTCTTGGCTTTCTCAAGCCAACGGGGAAATACCCGATGGAGATGCTTACGGAACACCACCGGTAGAAATGGACGTGGGTTCTTCCTTTGAGGACCTCTCTGATCAGATTAACGACTTGATCCAGCAAGATCCTTCGATGGCTGATTTTGTTGATAAATCAGATGTATACTACCAAAAGGAGATGCCCTACATTATTAAGTTGGTCATCGATGAGCTGAAGACACAGATCACGGAGGTAGAAAACTCAAAGGCACTCGCTAGTGCTTTGGAAGCGGAGGGTTTTAACCTACTAGAAACTATCGGACAGATGCTCAAAGCAGAACGCCCTCAAGCCGAGATTGTGACGGCGGCAAAAACGGATATTATCCTGGGCTTAACCAAAATTCTATTACGTTTTTAGACCGCGATCTAAGAATTTGAAAATATACAAAATGAAAAATATATTTGTACTGTTGCTGGGTGTATTATTATCGCACTTGGCCTTTATCCCTCCCACTCAAGCGGAATCGGACCCTCCCCAAGATTATGAAGAATTAGTGGCCGAAGGGCGGCGGCAGTTTGCGCGTATTCAAGCTTATAATGCTCAAAATATAGCAGAAGGGCATCCGGAAGACAACTGGTACATCTTTAGTTTCATGCCCGAAATGGATTGGTTTGAACTGTGTCGCGGTGCAAAGAGTCAGCTCAGTAGCTCGTGGATCAACGATCCCAGCCCCTTAATTTCAGATCTTACTTTCGTCAACAACCTCAACGCAGAGATTGCCGCCTTCAACGATCTGAATAACGAGGATAATCCCCGGGATATTCAGATGTACATCAATCTTTCGGATGGTTGGAAGTGGTACGTACCCGCCTCCATTACTGCGGATGTCGGATCGAATTCCAATACCTCAGACATTGTTACTTACTTAAAAACCAAGGGAGAAGAATCGCGTGATTGGGCAGCTTCACTAGATCAATATCAGGACGAAATCAAGGCTCGTTTCCAGCGCCTTTGCAGCGATATCATCAATGCCCCCCCCGGAGCCTCTGGTGGAACCCCCTTCGAAATTCCGATCAATGGCAACCGCGTTGTTTTCAACCTCACTCGTTACCAAATGCTGGTTCGGGATGGTGAGGGAGATCCCAGTAGCACTACCGTGGAGAAGAAAGTAGGAAGGCGTTCGATAGCCAGTTTGTATTTTGCTCGTGGCTCTTACTTCGAGGCCTGTAAGGAATCCTTCGATTTCTATCTCAATATGTTGGATCGGACGCCCAATGGTACTACGGAAATGGAGAGAAAGGTGGAGCACCAGTTTTACAGTATCCGCAATTTTGTGGAAAGTGGTCAGTGTGGACGCCCCAATGACTGCACGGCACTTATGGAATCCTATCGCCAACAAACCCATCCCTACCTACAGGGAAAAACTCCATTGCGAAAGGCTAATGAGGATAATCCATGTCTGTTGGCCACCATGCAACACTACGAATTCATTGACCTTCCTCCCTCGGAATGGATGGAGCAGTTAAAAAATCTCTGTGCTTGGATGCTAGGCCCTGCACTAGCGATACCGGCTATGGCAACAGCTCTGCCTGCCTTATTGGAAACCATTGCCTCACAAGCGACCTTACGCTGTGCAACCGGAGCTGGTGTTGATGCCTTGTTTCAGGCAGGCTTTCATTACTATTTCCCAGAAGGTGGTACCGTTATAGAGTGGTCAGAAGCATTTGAAAAAATACGCTGGAGTACCGCCGTAGTCTCTTGCCTGGAAAACACCATCAACCTCCAAAAAGCGGGAGCTGCGGCATTGCTGTCGAGTTCGCTGAGTTGTGTTGCCGATGGACTCACTTTCGACGGGTCGAAATGGCACGGTGTGGCTGTCCCAACTGGATTTGATGGATTCAATTGTGCCAAGGGAGCCTTGTCCGCAGCTATTGCCCAGGGGTTATTCCAATCTGGAAGCTGGGCGTTCAACAAACTGCGAAGTATGCCCATTGAGAACTTTCTCAACGGCTTGGGACGCTTGGGTATCGCAGAGGAAAGCTTTGCCGCCATTTTCAAAATATTCCGCAACGTGGATTCGGCACCGGCACTGGCCAGCTTCTTAAAAATTTCTGAAGATCAAGCCACCTTGCTCATCAACAACCCACAAATCCGCAATGGCATGCTCAACAATGGAGCCTTCATTGCCAAGTTGCGGAACTTGGGCTTGGATGCTGCCGACCGAGGGAAACTGATAGATGATTTACTGGATCCGGTTAACGGGCAGGCTTTGCGGAACGCCTTATATTCGGAAACTAGTGGAAATCCTGCTTTATTAAGTGCTTGGAGGGCAGCAATTAATACCGATCCAGAAATTCGTTTAAATATCGGAGACTTAGAGATTATAGAGGAATATATACAACGGACGGGAAAGTCAGCGGATGAGGTCTTCAGTGAGATACCAACATCAACAACACTTGACGGAAAGAAGTGGTTGGGAGATAGGAGGATAGAGCCCTTCTTAAATACGAACCCAATTATTACGAACCTTCCTGATCCACCTCCTGGCTACAGCTTTGTGACTCAATCCGACGGTAGCCGATACATCAGAAGAGTGGATGCCAATGATCCATACACACCTCGATTGATGGTCAATTCTGAGGGACAGGTCGTCAGATACATAAAGCCAGAGAGGCTAGCCAGTAACGCACTTTTAAGAAATCGGCTAAGAACAGCCAACGGTGGTACCATACCAGATAATCATCAAGCACACCACATTGTCCCGTCAAATGTAGCTGAAAACAGTACATTACATCAAGAGGCCATTAGTAGGAACCTCTACGATGTGGATAGAGTATCAAATGGCCGATTACTCGCCGAAACAGCCGAGGATTTTGCCCCCATCTCACAAGGATTACCAACCCACTACGGAAGTCACCCCAACTATGATGATGCCGTGAATCAAGCAATAGACGATGTTCTCGCTGCCAATAATGTTTTACCTAGTCAGGTGGGAGGTTTGTCAGATTCACAAATATCTGCTATTATTGACGATATAGAAGCCGCATCTATAGATATCCTCGAAAATTGGGGGCCATCAAAATTGAACTAACGTGGAAAGATGTTACCAAATAAAAATCGATTACAGTCAGTGCATTGACGATTTCATGACGGTCCACAAGCTTAATGATAGCGATGTTGACTTAACACATCTGTTGAATTCAAGTGAACGTGATTTCAACCAGGAGTATATTTATGCAAGAGCCAATCTAAGACACATTGTCAATTTTGACTTCATTGCCAATGACCTTAAAATACCCATTTTAAGTAAAAAATTTGTTGAAGTAGCTCAGATAAGCAGTAATCATGACTTCGATTTAGTGGATTTGGTATTACTAGATGATACCTACCAAGGTGAGCTCTTTTCAGCAGAAGGTAACCCAAATGAGGGGGTAGAAAAATTAGAAGGTTTCTCTACCATCAATTTCAAGGTACAAAGAGCATTGTGCGACGTAGAAAATTCTACTTTCATGAAGTTACGCAGTCAGCCAGATTCTCCAGGCTTACTAAGGAAAGTCGTACTGCGTTACCCTGAAGAAGGATTCCCTCCAATTTTTAGAATAAAGGAATCCATTTCAATGCTGTTTGTTTCTCAATCGCTAAAAGAACGCTTAGAAGAAAACACCATCAAAGGCTGCCTCTTCAACGAGGTGACGATATCTAATAATAGTAAGCAAAATTCGTAGCCACTCACAGTTTTATCGCTTCGTCAACTTTTACTGGGCCAGGAAAATATTGCCCTCTGGCAATTTTACACCGTAGCGAGCCATATTGACAAAGCACGTTTTTTACCTAAATATATAAAAATTAATAGTATAAAATTTATACAAAATATAATGCGTCGTTTTTACAACCATACTCCCATGATCCGATCCCTATTGCTGTCCTTTGGGCTCTTGGTAGGCACCATCAGCACCGCCCGCCACACCGAGCCCCTCGCACCACTCCCCCTACGCCCCATTACGGTGCTTCCCCAAAGCGACGTACCCCACTGGGCCGACGCCTCGCTCAAAAATGTTCTTACCCCTAGTAAGAAACAACAATTGGAGGACTTACTCCATCAGGAGTTCAACCGCCTACGCTCGGAAGAACTGCCCCTCAATCCCAATGAAGACGACGTATCCGATGGCAGCATCGGCCAGCCCCTCGCCGAAGAGCTGGATATGATTGGTCGCGCCCGCGCCGTCATCGCCGAACTCAAGG
>CALCCH010000210.1 GCA_937899855.1 uncultured Saprospirales bacterium
AGGCGTAGGTATTCCAACGCTGGGCCCAAGCCAAGGCCTGCTCCACCTTGATGGCATCCTTACCACAGCCCTTAACCGTATCCTTTGGCTTTTGAGTGAGGCTACTCTTTACCCGTCGCCCCTTGGCATCCAGCAATTCCGCTACCAAGGTGGCGATGCTGTCGGCATTGTTGAGCGTTTGTGCGGTAGAGAGAAAGCGGAAAACCCGCTCGCCCTTGTAGGCCCGATCCCGCAGCCTCAACTTGATGTAATGGGTCATTTCGTGTAGGAGTACCATGGCCTGATAAGCCGCGACGGTATTGTAGATGGGACTCAAGAACTTGGTTTTGACCTTGAAAAAAGCCGGGCAGAAGAGCGTCCGACCCGGTTGGGCGTAGGCCGTACCCGTTGTACAAAGGTTGAAGTCCGAATCGCCGCAACGGCGTTTGGTATTGCCGGTCAAACTGGCCAAGTCTACTTTGACCTGTCGCAAAATTTTCAGCAACTCCTCCACCGTGGCGGTGCCGTGGTCCTTGAGGTTGTCGTCCAGCACTTGCTGTACTTTGGGATGTTTTTTGGGATCCCGTTTGAAGGCCTCTATTTTGGCCAGGGCCAAACTCATCCGGGTGAGGTTCCGCTTTCGCGCCGCGTCGATGACCTTATTTTCGGCCTCGGTACAGTCGCGGGGTTTACCTGCCGATTTGCCCCCCAGTACGCTCCCCCCGGTACTCAACTCCACCGCCCGGTAGCGTCGGTAGTGGACCTTGTCCTTACTGAACTCCACTTTATTGTGCAGGATGATCTTTCCCGCGTAGGGCTGCCGCCCCTTCCCGGCTTGGAGCAAGCGCTGCTTGACGGCCTGCATCCGCCCCGCAGCCAAGGCGCGGTTGTTGCGCTTCCCCCCCTCCTCAGAGGCATAGCCGTACAAGTGAATCTCGGGCGCCTTCGCGTGGCGGGCCGCAAAGGCATCCACCTCGGCCGCCTCCGCCTTGGTAAGTTGCCGACTGGCGAGTTCGAAGTAGACAAAATTGGGGCGTTGCTTTTTGACGGGTTGAATGCCCGAAATGACAAAGGACCGATTACTGGGACTTTTGCGTTGGATGGGAGGCGCCGTGGTGGCGGAGCCAACCAGGGGGGAATGGGCTCGCGCGGTGGCGGAGCGGTTCATGGGGGGCGGAGGCGCTGCGCCCCGTAAGGAAAGACCCGCTGTGGGAGCCACCTTGCGTTGTAGCTCGGCTCCCGCACTCCCCACCGCCGCTGACCGCCCTGCTGATGAGGTAGAACGACGCCGGTTGCGGGAAGCCGTAGAGCGAGTGGTAGTCGAAATAAACATCAGCCCTTGGTATTGAAGTAAACCTCCTTATAATCCTTAGCCAGTCGCGCGTAGGCCCGACGCTGGTCCTTGCGAATGGGCGGTACCAAACGGGTCATTTCCATGTAGAGCAAGGTCGTGCGTTTGTCCAGCGAATGGGCGTAGAAAGTAGGACAGACCTCGAATGACTTGCCCTTAGTATCCATCTGAATGGACCGACCGCCTCCCTGACAGGGCACTTCGGCCGCCGTCCGACAATTGATGGTCCAGTTTTTCGCAAACAAATCGTACAACTGTTTGTAGCGGTCCGCCACTCCCGCCAGGTCAAAGCGATTCAGACGGCCCAGATGTTTGCGCAAGGAAGCCCGCATCTTCCGCCGACCCCAAGCACTGTTGTAGACTTGCTGCGAACCAAACATCGCGTAGGTATTCCAGCGTTGGGCCCAAGCCAAAGCCTCCTCCACGACCGGACCATTGGTCCCACAATTGTTGACCGCATCCTTGGGTTTTTCCGTGAGGGTGCTCTTGACCCGCAATCCCTTGGGATCGATCAGCTCGGCTACGAAGACCGCGATACTGTCGGCATTATTGAGCCGTTGCTTGGTCGATAGGAAACGGAAGACGCGCTCTTTGGTGTAAGAACGATCCGGTAAGTTGAGGTCGATAAAATGGTTCATCTCGTGCAGGAGAATCATCGTTTGAATATCGGGCCAAGTGGGGTAAATCGGTATGAGCAGACTGGGATCGACCTTAAAGAACTTGGGACAAAAGATGATGTCATCCGTACCGGTCAGGGCCTTGGCAGTCAAACAGATGTTGTAGTCCTCATCGCCACAGCGGCGTTTGGAATTGCCACTGAAGGTCCCCAGCTTGGCTTTGATCTGGTCCAAAATTTCCAGCAGGGTCGTGACGGTACCCGCGCTGTGGTCCATAAAGTTGTTGTCGAGTACGGCCTGGGTGGTCTTTTCGTTCTTGGGGTCTTTGACGAAGGCCTTCAGCTTGTTGATGGCGGTACTGACCCGTTTGATGAAGTTGTCCCGAGCGGCATCGATGGCCTTGTTTTCGTCGGCAGTACAATCGCGGTTTTCCGTCGCCGAAGTCTCGCCGAGGCTGCTGGCCCCGGTACTCAGCTCCACCGTCCGAAAACTCCGGTAGCGCGCCTTGTTCTTGCTAAAGCCCAGCCGGGAATGGTGGATGATCTTGCCCGCAAAGGGCGTTTGTCCGTTTGGGGGCTTGCGCAGCCGCCGTTCGACGGCCTCCATCCGCTTCTCGATCAGGAGAAGGTTATACCACCTTTTGCCCTCCTCGGAAGCGTAGCCGTAGAGGTGAATCTCGGGAGCTTTTGGGTGTTGGGCGAGGAAGGCATCCACCTCGGCGGCTTCGTCGGGGGGCAGTTCCGAGCTGGCCAGGTCAAAGTAGACGAAATTGTCCCGTTGGTTTTCGCCGGCTTCGGTGCATGGGGGGCTTGGCTAGGTTGGCATGGGGATGCATGGGGGGGATGGTGGACTGCGGAATGCCCTTGGGTTGGATCAGGGCCCCTCGCGGGTAGCTCCCGATGGACAGCAATTGTTGCGCTTCCCGCTCCGCTGCCTTGGAGGCGGACCGGTGCGAAGCAGTAGTGGTAGAACGACTAGCAGAAGCAAGGAACATAAGACGTCAACTTTTAATCCTGAATGGAAAAACCAGCAAGCATCTAAAAAGGAAACCACCTAAGGGTGGCGGCCAAAATCAGGGCCCCGG
>CALCCH010000211.1 GCA_937899855.1 uncultured Saprospirales bacterium
ATGCCTATGTCCAATCCGTGGGGCCTTCACGCTGGCTGCTACGTGGGTAACCTCCGTTTTGGTGGGGGCGGCACCCGTTTTTGCGGCGGTCGGGGCCACCGCTGTTCCTTCGGCCTCCACTGCCGCAGCGGCTTCTCCTGGCGCTCCGTCACCTTGGCAGGCCAGAACACTGAGCGCAATGGCCAGAAATAGGATCGTATGCTTCATTGTGTTTTATGATTTTGAATAATCCATCAAAAGCAATTCCAAAATTAGCAAAGTATCTGGGCTCCCCCCAATATTTCTTTCAAATTTCCCCCGACCGCCACCCTCACCGACCGATCGGATTCATTGTACAGCACGCTACGGCTCCGATCGACCTCCAAACGCAACCGACGGTTTTGAAAATAAAAGGAAAACCGGTAGCCCGTCCACTGCTCCGGCAGATAGGGGGCCAACACCAGGTGATCCACCCGACTGCGCAATCCCGCAAAGCCAAATACTACGGCCATCCAAGCCGCTCCCAAGGCGGAGCCATCAACCGATAATCCCCAGTCGGATTCGTCCGCCAATAGCCGGTCAAACAATTCCTGCGCCCGCTTTCGCTCGCCCAGTCGCGCCGCCAAGATGGTAGGAATCCCGGGAGCCGTGGGCGTTTCGTAGCGCTGTAGCTTTTCGTAGTGTTGAAAATTGGCCCTCAGGATGGATTCCTCGAAGTGGGCCGCAAACTGGTACAGCCCCAACAGCACCTCCGGTTGCTGAACCTCGCGTACAAGTTGCCGCCGGTGTACGGGCTCCCTGACTGGCGTACTGGCTTCCCCATCGGTGGCAACCTCCGTTGCGGGTTCGGGCAGGTCAAAGTAGTCCGCGTGGGCGGGAATGATCCCTTCACCGTTGGGGGTCGGGAGGTAAAAATTGGTCGCAATGGCTGTCCACTGCTTGGTTTCGGTATATTCGTAAAACTTGCACCGCTCCTCCAGGGCCGCATAACGCTCCGCGGCGGCGGTTTTGACCCAGCGGACGGATTCGACGGCGTATTCGAGGGTCCAACGGGCCAGGTAGCTGGTGTACCAGGGCTTATTGCGGTGCTGGCTGTACTCATTTGGGCCCGTCACTCCGTGGAGTAGGTACTGCTGTTTGCCGGGGGAAAAATGAACCCGTTGGGTCCAGAAACGCGCGAGCCCAATCAGCAGCTCCAGGCCCCGGTCGATCATAAATTCGCGATCGCCAGTTTGTTGCTCGTAGCAGTAGATCGAGTAGGCCAACGTGGCGTTGGCCGATAGCAAGTCCGCACGGATGGGGGCAGCAGAGCGGGCGGCTTGGGATACGCGGGCGCGGGTGGGGAAAAGGGTGGCACCCCGATCGTAACCCAGCGCGGTAGCGCAGTGCAAGGCCCGGGGGAGGTGAGCATAGCGGTAGTCAAGGAGCGCTTTGGCAAGGCGGGGGCGCAGGTGGAGGTAAAAAGGAAAAGCGTAGACCTCCCATTCCCAAGGGGCCGATTGGGCGGAAAGCTCCAGGGCCGATTGCCGGGGGGCGTAGAACGGGAGCGCCCGATCACCCGGGCCGTAGGCCTGAAGGAGCTGGAAACATTGAAAGCGCAACTGCTGCTGGACCTCGGGGGCACCGTCGACTTCCAGATCGCATGCCTGCCTGCGTTGGGCCCACACCTCGCGGTGGGCCTCCCGCAGGAGGGTATAGCCCTGACGGCTAGCCGCCGTCAGTTGGTCGCGGCAAGCCGCCATCAGACGGTCCCTTTGGTCGTAGTGGCCCAGCAGGGCACACATCCACTTGTCGATTCGTACCCGGTCGCCATCCACTACGTCGAGATCGAGGCTGAGGCGGACCATTTTGGCGATCGGGGAAATTTGGACGGGATGGTCGATCAACTCTCCATTGCGGTGTACCTCAAACTGGATACCCAGGGTAGCCAAATCCCCCCAGTCGCTATCGCGGGGGCCCGCCAACTGTAAGACGCCAGCCCTTTGGTCCGCATGCTTCCAGCGGTAGGCCCAGCCCGTGGCGAACACCTCCGGATGAACTTGTAGTTCGACATCAATGCTGATGGTGGCCGCAAAATTAAGCGCTTCAATGGTGTAGCGCAGTGCTCCCAAACCCGACTCGGCCGCACTGCAAAAACGCTTGCTACTGACCTTGATCCGTTTGCCACTTACCAACCGGATGTCAAAACTGCGCTATACCTCGGCAAGCCGCAGGTCCAATTTGCGCGCGTAGCGGTTGATTTCGCAGAGGCTCAGATCTACCAACTCCCCATCGATTCGGATACGCAATCGACACCAGTCGATACCGGAACGGGGAGAGGCCGTGCTACCCTCCGATCCGTAGGGTTCTGCAAAATGACCATCCATCCGCAGGCGGTCGTTGTTGAGCACAAAATAAGCCCGCCGGCGATCCAGGCTTGCAGCGTTCAAACGGTTTTCGCAGAGCTGCCAGGGGTCAATGGGAAAAAGTCTACTCATGTATTGCGGTAATTAGGGAAAGCGGGGGTAAATACTTGCAGCGTTTTTTGGAGGGTAGCAACAAGATAAGGAAGTAGGCTCTCTTTGCCTAAAGGCCGGACCAAAATGTCTCGTGGCCCAGGCAGAATTTCACCGGTGGAGCACGGGCAAAAGCCCAGCAGTTTTTATCTTGGGAAATGATTTCACGCTTTGTGGACTTTTGGCAAACTTGGACGGCAGGACGCAGCAGCGATCGCTACCTGCTGGCCGTCAGTGGGGGGCTCGACTCGATGGCCCTCAGCCACCTCTTTTTGGAAAATAACCTGACCTTCGGTATCGCCCACTGTAATTTTCAGTTGCGCGGCCCCGAAGCGGATGCCGACGCCGCCTTCGTCCACAACTTTGCCCAGTCGCAGCAACTGCCCCATTACCAAACAAAGTTTGACACCACTACCCTTGCCCAGCAAGAACGCCAGTCGATCCAGGAATGCGCCCGCGAGCTGCGCTACCGGTGGTTGGAGAAAGTTCGCCAGGAAGAAAGTTACGATTGGATCGTGACGGCCCACCACCTCAATGACAGCCTCGAAACCCTCCTGTACAACCTCACCAAGGGCAGTGGCCTACGCGGGCTTCACGGTATTCCCCCACAAACGGGGAAGGTCATTCGCCCGCTCTCCGACGTTTCCCGTTCGGAGCTCGAAGCCTACGTGACCACCCAAAGCATCGCCTACCGAGAAGATGCCTCCAATGCCCAGGTCAAATACCGCCGCAATCTGATCCGTCACCGCGTACTCCCCGTACTGCGCACGATCAACCCCGGTCTGGAAGACACTTTTCGCCATACCCTCCAACGCCTACGCGAAAGCGAATGGCTCTACCAAAGTGCCGTCGATCAATTGCGCAGCGAATGGCTCCTGTCGACCCCGGAGGGCGTACGCATCCACTGGCAGGCGCTGCGCAGGCTACCCGCCCGCGATACCCTGCTCTACGAGTTTTTACGGGAGTACGGGTTTACCAGCCCCCAACTTCGGCAACTGTCCGCGGGGGGGCCTACCCAGAGTGGCCGCTTGTTTTACAGCAGCACCCACCAACTGCTCGTCGATCGCGACTACCTCTACGTACGTCCGCTGACTCCCGTGAAGTCCCAGACGCACTCGATTGGAGCGGACGCAGAGGAAATTTACCTCCCCGAAGGCCGCCTACACCTCCGGCGTTTGGAGCGGGCACCGGAACGGTTTCCCCGCGATCCCGATCGGGCCTACCTCGCGGCCAAAGCACTGCACTTCCCCTTACAACTACGCCGTTGGTGTGCCGGAGACTATTTCCATCCCCTGGGAATGGAGGGGCATCGTCAGAAACTGCAAGACTTTTTTAGCAACGCCAAATTATCGCGTTTTGCCAAGGAACAGGTGTGGCTGCTCGAATCAGCGGGAGAGATTTGCTGGGTGGTGGGATGGCGTAGCGACGAGCGGTTTAGGGTCACCCAGGCCCAGGAGGTGGTTTACGAGTGTACTTGGACGCTCAATTCTTAATATTCGCAAAAAAATTATACGTATTTGGCAATATTCGCTACAAAATGGATACGGCAGGCGCCTATCATTGTAGAAAAAAGTCATGGAGCCTACCCAACGTCCTTCGTCCCCACCCAAAAAGTGCAATGCTCACCGCCCGCGAAACGTAGTTTTGAGCTGGCGGGAGGGCCGTCTGCGGATTCGCATTCCCGTACCGACGGTGCTGATTTTACTGAGCCTCACCCTCTCTTCTTGCTCGCATTATTTTTATACTCCCGTGCCGCACGGTGACTTGGTGCTGGAGGAGAAGGGGGACCTCAAAGCTGCCCCGAGCGGCGGCTTCACCGAAATAACGGTGGAGGACGAGCAGCGGGAGGACCGCCGATTGCTGCGATCCCACCTCGGTATACAAGCTGCATACAGCCCCATCCAGGGCCTTGGCCTCCACCTCAGCGGTCAAATGGTTGGCGATACCTACGTCGGCTTGGTTTCCGAACCAGCGCCGGTAAACCAGAGTACCTTTGTCAATTTGTCGGTCAGCCATTACACCAACAACTTGGCGAGGCCTGGCGAGGCTGGTCGGGGCAATCGCATTACCTGGGAAAATTCCCTCGGTCTGGGCTTCGGTAGTATTCGTCATCAGCGGCCCGGGGGAGATGGTTTCAACACGACCTTTACCAAATTTTTTCCGCAATCCACCATGCACTGGCGAATTGGAAAACGCTTCCTGGCGGGGGGAACGGTCAGTCCGACCTTTTTGTGGTACCGCTCCATCGAGCTGGCCAGTGGCTCTAGTGAGTCCCTCCGGGAGGAAGTCAGGAACCTGGAGCGTAGGGACCCCCTTTTTTACTTCGAAACTGGGGTATATTTCCAACTGGGCTGGGAACGATTCAAATTCCTGTGGTCCATTCGCAGTACGTTGTTTTCGGACGTACTGCTCTCGTCGTCAGCACTGATCAGTCACGCTCCCGTACGGGCCACGTTCGGGGTAGCTTTCGATCTCCACCGATTCTTCAAACCGCCCTCTCGTAACGGAGACCGCGGAAAATTCTGATAAAGCACGAAAAACCAAATGGTATGAAAAATAGTCAATCTACGGGGCAACCCAATCTCCGGGACACTCCTACCCCATCGGAAAAAGTACCAGGTAGCGGACCGGTAAGCTACCACACCTACAACCGGACACTGCTATTGATGCTGCTGATGGTATGCAGTTTCAGCTTTGGTGCTTGTAGCCGTTATTTCTACGCCCCTACTTCCCACGGTAATTTGATGCTAGAACGCAAGGGCGACCTAAGGGTCTCGGGAGGGATTGGATCAAGCGACGTAAAAAAAGATGGGGATTGGGAAAAAGAAACACAGTCGCGCCAGATACAGTATGACCTCCAACTGGCTTACAGCCCGGCAAACCGGATCAGTCTTCACTTGAGCAGCCAAGCCTTTCACCACAATCGCATGAGCGGCCGTACGAATACGGACCACGAAAGCCGGAGCGACTTTTTTAATTTATCCATCGGTTACTATTCGATCTTTAACTCCAAGGGTAGGGATCAGCCGGAGGAGCGGCGCTGGGGGCTGGAACACAGCCTGGGCTTCGGTCGGGGCAACATCCGCTACCACAAGGCTCCAGAACCAGGATTTGAACTTCAATTCAATAAATTCTTCCTCCAGACCCATTACCGCTACTGTCCAAACGAAAACGTCGAATTCGCCTTTAGCCTCAGCCCTACCCTAGTAGATTACCGCTCCATCACTTCGGTCATCGAGCCCGATGACTTTCTCGTAGAGGTCTTCTCCGCTAGCGTTCGGTGGCGCCCCCGGTGCTTTCTCGAAACCGGTACTTACCTCGAAATCAAGCACGATCCCATTCGGTTTTTTTGGTCGATCCGCAGTACGATACCCGGATCAGTTCTGTATTTTCGATCGCGGCGCATCGACCAACTGCCCCTCACCAGCCAGGTTGGAATAGCACTGAATCTCAATCGCATTTTTACCTCCAAATCATCCAACAACTAGCCCCAATAGATACCTCAAACGGGCCACTGCGGTCCACCAAAAAAATACGTTATGAAAAACGCAACTCACTACTCGATCACTGGCCCCCAGCGAGACCACCCTTCCCAGACCGCGGCTCGACCCGCACCGCTTCGCCCCCATTCGCAAACGGGGCGATTCCGCCGCTACCGCCTCCGCACCTTGGTACTTCTAGTGCTAAGTCTTGGCTTTTCCTCCTGCTCCCGTTATTTTTACGCTCCCGTGCCGCACGGCGACCTGGTCCCGGAGAAAAAGGGGGACTTTAAGGCCTCCGTAGGTGGAGGATCGGTAAATGACATACTCACCATCAACGAGGACGAGGAGGTCAAGCGTCGCAGCCACTTTGATGCCCAGCTGGCTTACAGCCCAGCGGAGCACATCGGCTTGCACCTCAGCAGCCAGACCTTTCGCGAGCGAAGTGTGGCTGGCGAAGTCTCCAGCTTCACCAACAGCGACTTTGTCAACTTTTCCGTTGGCTACTACCAAACCTCTAAGAAGCACGTGGAGGAGGGGAACGAGGTCAGTAAGCGCCGGTGGGTTTGGGAAAATTCGCTGGGCCTGGGCTACGGCAACCTCCGTTACCAGACTCTCGATGAAGAGGATTACGGCCTGGAGTTTACCAAGTTGTTCGTCCAGTCTAATTTTGTATTCAACGCGACCCGTCACTTCCAATTCGGATTGAGTTTGAGCCCTACCTTGGTTCGGTACCTCCCCCAAAGCTTTCCCGAGGATCCCGACCTCTTCCAGTGGTTGGATCTGGTCATCTTGAGAGCAGCCCAACCGCTGTTCTACGCCGAAGTGGGTTTTCACATCCAGTACGGTTGGAAAAAATTCAAATTCTTTAGCAGCTCTCGCTTCACCAACGTTGGATTCCCCTTCCGGTATTCCAAAACCCTGGTCGTCCCCCACCTCCCTAGAGTGAGTACCCTGGGCATCATCGTCGAAGTGGATGACCTGTTCAAAAAACGCAAGACCACCAGGCGTCGCCGCGGCTAGCGCCAGGACCAAAAGATCGCAGTGGGCCCCGGGATCTTCCGGTGGCCCACGCAGCGGGTATTCGACTTGCTACGTTTTTACCTTATCGCAGGGCCGCCGTGCCAATGGCGACCCACCACCAAACAAAAGCGCGAGCATGAATTCCAAAACGAAACCCGCCGGCCTCCATCCCCTACTCATCTTACTGATCCTGGGCATTCCACTGCTCCACAGCTCCTGTAGTCGTTACCTCTACGCCCCTACTGGCCCACAGATGGTGGGACTCCAAGAGCAAGGGGACCTCAAAGTCAGCCTGGGTCACAGCCGAATGGGACCGGAAAACTACAGTGGTACGATACGGCGACACAATTACAACCTCCAACTGGCTTACAGCCCATTGCCCAATCTGGGCGTACACGCCAGTGCGGCGCTCTTTCGCGATGTCTCCGGCTTAGATTCCCTTCCCGTCCAATTCTCATCCGTCAACAGGGAATTCTTCAGCAGTGATTTTGGGGACCTGGCCGTAGCGCATTACCACATCTTAAACGGAAAAGCTTACAGCTACCAAAAGGGCAATCTACTGGTGTGGGAAAACAGCTTGGGGATGGGCTTGGGACAGATTCGGTACAACAACGACGGTATCGGCCAGGTGGAAGTCAATCTTCGCAAGTATTACTTACAAACCCACTTTTACTACCAATTCAAAGACAATTTTAGCCTCGGCCTCGCCGTTCGGCCGACCTGGATCAGCTACCAACAAGCCGATGCTACGGGGGCCCTACCTTCCGATTTCTTCTCCCGCGTCCAAGAACTGGAACTGGTCAACCCCGTTTTTTTGGTCGAATACGGCCTTCGAATGCAGGGGGGGTGGCGTACGGTCAAATTGTTCATGTCTACGGTCCTTTCCCTTACCAACGCCAGCCATCGGGAATTGGTGGGCACGGAGTACCTCTACTTGCCCGTGACGACAAGCCTAGGAGTGGTCTTCGACCTGGATGAGTTTTCCCGCAAGAGAAAGTCACTCAAGCCTTGGTAGCACCGTTGAACGCCATCGTACGACAAGCAGTAAGGCATCATTCCCGACTTCTTTTTCAGCAGCATTGGGGTACTGGACCGGATCAATCCCGTTTATTTTCTCGAATACGGGCTACGGCTACAGAAGGCTTGGAAACCGCTCCATTTCTTTGCGTCTACTTCGCTTTCCTCCATCCTCACCGCACCCGGATCCACTGACCGTCCTTCTCCGTGATGATGTGCGCGCCCTTAAAGCCACTCGCTTTTACCTTTTCGAAGACTTGATTGACCTCGGCTAGGGAGTCAAAAGCACTGAGTAGCATCACCGTCAGCTTGCCCTTTTTGACCCGTTCGATGGTTCCAAAGTCCTTGATCTTGGAGGGGTCAAAATATTTGGTGTTTTGGTAAGTCGCCAGGCGAATTTTGTACACGCCCTTTTCCTCGACCGGCGGAGCGGGTGGCAGACTGGTGTTGCCCCCCGTTTCGGTGGGGGTAGTATCCACTACTTCGGGGGGATTGACGGGCTCGGCGGGTGGGGGGTTGGCCTCACCTTTCCCCCCCGGCGTACCGAAGGTGGTGTAGGTGTACACTTCCACATCGTCCATATTTTCCAACTTTTCGCCGGTGATGAAGACATTGTCAAAGCCCTGCGCTTCCACCGCTGCTTTGGCCTGCTGGGCCTCGGCCTTGGTTTCAAAAATACCCAGTCGCAGCTTGGTGTAGCCCTTTTCCTTCCGGCTGTAGAGATTGCCAATATTGCGCAGCCCCCGGTAGGAATCGGTATCAAAACGCTCCCCACCGTAGAGGGCCGCCAGCTGGATGGAGTAGCCTTCGGGCTTCAATTCCCCCTCGGAGGGCGTTTCGGTAACGGTACCGCCCTCGGTACCACCGGCCGTACTGCCACCGGTACTCCCGCCGGTACTGCCACCGGAGGGAGTGCCGGGCGGGGTTCCCCCACCGCCCGGTAGCGGACCGGGATCAATTTGGGTGTAGGAAGGCGAAAAAGACAGTACCCCCAAGACCCCACGGTCTTTGCCATCGGCGATCGCAACGCGGTTGTGCGTATCGGTAAATCCCGCTTTGGAATAGCGGATCACGTAGACGGATTGGGGCAGTAGGGCCAGCGCGTAGGCTCCCGAGGCATCCGTATAGGTTTCGAGTACTTGGCCGGACTCCTGATTGGTGGCCCGGACGTAGACCCGGTCCACCGGCGTGTTGTCGTTGATGTTGATCACCATGCCCTTAAGCTTTTCGATTTCCTTGGTCAGCACGACCTCGTAGGTCTGGCTTTGCCGGGCCCCGGTGCTTTCGACCTGGAGGGCGTAGCTGTTGAAGCCCACCTTGCTGATGACGGCTTCGCAGTCGAGGCCGCCGAGGGCTTGAAATTGGTAGTTGCCATTGGGGTCGGTTTGGAAAACGGGTTCGTTGCAGGCACTAAAGTCGACATTGGCGCCGGCGATGGGGCGGTTGGCGGCATCACGTACGGAGATGGTGATCTGGTCAGTACGCTTGGTCACCTGGTAGAGGTCTTCGTTGCCCTTTCCCCCCGGGCGATTGGAGCTGAAATAGCCCAAGTGTTGGCTGGCTTTGAAGACGAAGCCAAAATCATCGCGGGGCGAGTTGAGCCCGTTCCCGAGGTGGTAGACCTTGGTCCATTCTTGTTGGCTGCGTTCGGCGCGGAAGATATCGAGTCCCCCCATGCCGTGGTGCCAATCCGAAGAGAAATACAGCGAGCTGCCGTTGAAGCAGGGGCTGAGTTCATTGCCCGGCGTATTGACGACGGCCCCCAGGTTTTCGGGGGTCGTCCAGGTGTCGCCGATGCGGCGCGAGACGTAGAGGTCCCAGCCCCCTAGCCCATCCGGGCGGTTGGAGGCAAAGTACATCGTCTTGCCATCCGCCGATAGGGAAGGATAGCCCGAGGAGTAGCCACTACCGTTGTAGGGAAAGGCCTTGGCCTCGTAAAAGTCACCATCGGGGCCCACCTTGGCCAGGTAGATGCTCAATTCCATTCCGCTGGTGGGGATTTGGCGGGTGCCGTCGACGAAATCGTTTTTCGTGTAGGCCACCGTGGTACCATCGGCGGAATAACTGAGGGGCCCTTCGTTGTAGGTGTTGGCCAGATCGGAGCGCAAAAAATTTGGAGGGGTGAGAAAGCCATTGTTATCGCGGCCGCTGATCAGCAGTTGGTTTTTGGCCGTACCGGTCCAGGTTTCGCCCTTGCCCTGATCGGCGCGGGCGAGGTCGCCCCGGGCGGAGGAGTAAACGAGTCGGTCGCCGTAGAAGGTGGGGCCAAATTCGGCGCTTTCGGTATTGATAAACTCTCTTTTGACGCGGTAAAGCGAAGGCACCCCGAGCATGGATTCGGCAAAGTCACAGCTGGCGGCGTAGTGCTCTCCGAAATAGGGTTGGCCCTCCGCGTAGATTTCGAAAAAGCCCTTGGCCTCGGCGTATTTTCCCTGAGCCTTGAGGACCTGCCCGTAGTAGAACAGATTGACCGGATCAACACCTTCGCGGTCGAGGGCCCGGAGGTACCAAGTGGCGGCTTCCTCCATCTCGTTGAGGTGTCGGTAGCAGTCGGCCAGTCGGGAGAGGGCTTCGGTGTTGTTGGGATCTTTTTCGAGAACTTTACGGTAGGATTTGATGGCGAGATTGAAGGCGTACAATTCGAATTCTTTGTTGGCCTTTTTGAGCATACTTTGTGCCGGAACGGCATCGGCCAGTAGGAGGCTCAACAAAAGGAGTGCCAGTGTTTTTGTGAAGTGTTTCATACGGCTAGTTTCCGATTGTTTAATCATTGTATGTTTCATTTATCCCTCTAATATCACTATTAATTGGCGATTTAGGAGTACCGCAGGGATTTTAATTGCGGGGGTCCTCGGCAGAATAGGCGATAAAATTGTACCAAAAGTGTTGGATGTGGCGCCCATTTTGCTTCCCCAAACAATTGTTTAGATCGTCGAAAGCGCCATTTCGGTATTTTGGGACGGTGCTTTAAGATAATTTTAACCTGAAATGGGGGCAAAAGGCGGGAAACCACGCCAAAAAAGCTCTCGCATCTGGATAATTTCCCGACATTTTCCCCCATTTAAATGAGTTTTTTCTTAATTTTATAGGGATATGAAGTAAAAAACTAAGAACCACACGTAATCATGCAAGGTGCTCTCCGTCTATTCCTGGGTCTGTTGTGCTGGGGCTTGTTCGCTCCGGTGGAAGCCCAACGGCTGGATCACGTCCTCGGAGAAGTACTCATCAAAACCTACCCCGGCACCAATCACCTCCAAAATTTAGAACGCAAGGCCCAGTACCGCTCCAGTGGTTTTCGGGCCCTCTTCCAGCACCTACGCCCCCAAGCGGGCGTGCTGGGTTGGCACCAACTGCGGTTCGACCACAACGACATCCACGAAGGCGAATTGCTCCAGTGGCTCCGCGAGCAAGAAGAAGTCGAATACGCCCAGTTTAACCACTTTCTCGAATGGCGCCAAACCACCCCCAACGATCCCCTCTTTTCCCGTCAGTGGCAATACATCAATGAAGCCCTCACCGGCACCCTCAGCGGGATTGACCTGGATGCCGAGCTGGCC
>CALCCH010000212.1 GCA_937899855.1 uncultured Saprospirales bacterium
TCTTAATAATGATCTGGTTATTGCTGCGTTTGCAACGGTTTACCTGACCGATCCTACTTTGCGAAGCTTCGACCTCATCGAATCGACTCGCAATGCGGACATTCGTTTGGCCTCCATCAATTTTTCCCATACCCAAGTCCTCTATAAGACGCCCACCGGCAATATTCAAATTTACGACATTGCGGCGGCCACTGAGGTCGATGAGGTCCCCGACTCGGAGGCTGCCATCTGGTTCGATTTCCACCACAACAACGAGACGGTCTACTTCCTCGATACGGAGGGCTTGCTACACACCTACGGCCCCACCGTCCTAGCGCGCCAACCCCTCGATTTAAAATCCCTACTCGGCCCCACCCGCAGCGTAGAAGGTGCCGCTATCCTGCCCGGTGGTGAGGTCGTATTCTCGACCTTCGCCTTTGGCAGCTTCAACCGCCGCTACCTGCGCCGTACCAACGTGGCACTCAACGAGGTAGAGGTCAACATCGAGACCCAATCCGCCGCCCGGTATTTTCGACTCGACTCGGCCGCGACGGCCGTTTGGGTGGGCAACGAATTTGACAACCGATTGGCCTCTCACGTTCTCCCCCAATTGGGTCGGATCGAAGAATCCTCCAATTACGTCCTGGGAGCACCCCAAGATGTGCTGACGGGCTTTTTCGTCACGCAGAACAATGAGATTCAGCGCCTCGATTTAGTCACCATTCCCAGCCCCGGCGGCATCATCACCGCGATCGACTTTTAAGCAACAACAACAAAATAGCAATGAAAAAGATCCTATTGATTTTCAGCTGCTGCTGTACGCTTGGCCTTGGCAGCCTCCTGGCCCAGGAAGGCCCCGGACTACTACGAGCGGAGGGCGAAATCCCAGCAGAATTCATTACGCCCAGCACCACCAAATTCAAAAAGCAGGTCTTGGCCCTGGACAGAGACAGCCGCAGTTCCCGCAACAAGGGGCGCCAAGGCAAACGCAGTTCCCGCAAGCGCAGCGATAAGCGGACCCAAAAAGATAAAAAGGAGTTCCTCCTCCAATCCAATTTTGCCATCGACGATATGCTGCAAAGTGGTTTGGTCCTCTTCAACGATCCGGTCAGCGACTACCTCAACGAGGTGCTGGCCCAATTGCCGATCGAAGATGCCAAGTTGCGGAAAAAAACACCCCGGGTGTACGCTCTCAACAGCAGCGCGGTCAATGCCTTTGCTACCGACCAGGGCATTATTTTCGTTACGCTGGGCTTGTTGGCCAACCTGGAGAACGAAGCGCAACTGGCTTTCATCCTCTGTCACGAGTTGATCCACGTACGTCACAACCACGCCATCGACCAATTCGTCCGCTCCAAAGATATCGATCGCGACCAGGCCCGCAATGCGCGGAACATGAACATCCGTACCGATCGCAATCTCTTTAGGAAAAGCCTCTACTCGCGCCAGCTTGAAACCGAAGCGGATGACGAAGGGATGGAGTTGTTTTTACAAACGAAGTACAGTCCCACTTCCCTTGGTGATTTGTTTTCCATCCTGTACTACGCCTACCTGCCTTACGAAGACCTGCCTTTTCCGAGGGAAATCCTGGAGGGTGACAACTACCGCCTGCCCGCCAATCGTTGGCTGGCGGAAGTCCAGGCCATCGGCCCGATGGAGGAGCTGGACGAGGAAGAACAGAAAAAAGCGTCCCACCCTTCGAGTCTGGTCCGCCAAAAAAAGGTGCTCGAACGCATCGCCACGGTCGACACCACGGGAAAAAGTGACTTTCAGTTGGGGGCGGCCCGCTTTCGGGAAATCCAGGATTTGGCCCGCTACCAGATTCCCTTTTTGGAGCTCTACAGCGAAAATTTCCCCCAGGCCATCTACACCAGTGCCCTCTTGCTCCGCCAGTATCCCGATGATCTGGAACTGCACAAGGTGCTGGGTAAGGCGCTGTATTTGGAAGCCAAACTCCGCAATTACGAAGTGGCCGAAGACCAAGACCAAAGCAAACGCCGCCGCGAGTTTACCGCAGCCATCGAAGGCGCCAGCCAGCGGGTGTACCACCTGCTCACCGAAATGGATCACCGCGAGCTGACGGTACTGGCCCTGCACTACAACTGGCTCCTCCGCGAAGGCCTCCAGGAGTCGGATACTGAATTGGATGCCATCCTCACCGATCTGCTCCGCGAATTTGGGGAGCAATTTGCCGATCTTGACGACTTTTCAAAAACCAGCCCACCGCCCCCCACCACCGCGCCCGCCGATAGCACGACGACGGAAGTTGCCGTCTCCAAATTGGAAAAGATCAAGGGGGCGGCCCAGGAAATCGCTTACTGGAAATACGCGCTGGTGGAGCTGTTGCCGAACGAGCGCTTCCAGAGCGCCTACGCCGAGGCCCGGGAGGAGATCAAGGAGGAAGAGGAGCGCGTGGCCTATTACCAGACGAGCAAGGGGCGCCGGGCTTATTACAAGGAGGAAAAGCAGGAGCGCAAGTGGGGCAAGCAATTGGGGATCGATAAGGTGGTGGTGGTCAATCCTTTTTACCTCTCCCTCGACGAGCGCAAGGGGGGGCGCGTACAGTACATCCGTTCGGAGGAAAAGCAGGTCTTTTTCCAGGAAACCCTCCGCGAGCTGGCCAAGGCCCAGGACCTCGATGCCGAGGTGCTCGACGTGACGGCACTCCGGGCAAAAGACATCGCCAAGTTTAATGACATCCGCGAGCTCAACAATTACTTTAGCCAGCAGATGGAACAGTACGACCTGTCCCTCACCCCGGGTTACCACCAGGCCAGGATCGATGAGATTGCGGAGAAATACGGAACGGAATATTTTCTGTGGACCGGGGTGATTTCGCTGCGGGAGGAGAGCAAGGATTGGATCGGGCTAGTGTTTAGCGTGGTCATTCCCGTTTACCTGCCCTTCGCCCTGCTCGACGTGGCGACACCCGATTACGACATGCTGTACTACGCCATCCTCTACGACGTCAAGACGGGTCGCCGCAGCATCATCAAGATGGATTACTTCAACCGCCGCGACAGCAAGCAGCGGGTCAAGATGCACCTGTACGACGTGTTTCACCAGATCAAAACCCGCCCCAAATAAGTTGCTACTCCGCTCCGGGGCCTACGGGCAGGCCCGCTTTGACGGCCCGGGCGTGTAGCAGGTGCCGCTTTTCGTGCTCGACGATGATTTCAAAAGCCGTACCCAGCGAATAGACGATGGCGCGATTGGCGGGCGAGGCGACCAAAGCTCCGCGCTCGACCAGCTCCCGGGCGGCGGCCATACGTTCCTTAAGCTCTTCCTGGTGGGCGGCAAAACGCTCCACGATATCCCCCGCAATTTGGCTTTGACGGGGTTCCCAGATGGGAAAAGTCCTGATCTTCTTTTTACTTTCGGGTTTTGCCGACTGGAGGATAAAATGTCCCATCATTCGATGGTACCAGCCCCATTTGCCGTAAAACGGTACTTGATAGGTGCCCGCGTGGAGTTGGTCCAGAATGGGAAAGTAAGTGCGGTTGATCCGGATGAGGTGATCGAGGTGTTGGGCGATGCTCCAGGAATTGGCGGCCGGTCGCCAGTTGAGTTCGTCGACGCGGAGTGTGGCGAAGGCTTCGCGAAAGTCGCGGGTGATTTGATCGAGGGTACTGGCGTGGGGCGTCATGGCGGAGTCAATGATTGTTAGTACTCGAAACGAATCTGGTAGGGAACGTCGTAACGAAGATACTGCTCTTCGCCGAATACATCTTTGGTCCAGGAATAACCTTTTTGCTGGACTACAATTTGGAACACCGGGGCGACGCCCAACACGACGGAGTACAGCGCCCGTTGTCGTTCGGCCCAGATCCACAATTGGTACATTTTAATCCCCACCAGACCTTCGAGACGCGCTGCTGGCGTCAGTACGACGGTTATTCTTTCGTCATAAGTTAAGGGATGAAAAGTGATTATTGTATCGACCTGGCTGCGGCAACAGTATTGTTTAAATTCTTGGGGAGGAAGGGGCGCACCGGGATGGAGGGGGTCAAATTCGCTGGAGTAAAAGGCAACCTTGCCCCGTCGGGGACTTTCCCAAAGTAGCTCGGTCAGTCGTTTGCGGTCCTCCTTGGAAAAGTCGAGCGCGGCGAGGTCGAAGTAGTCCTCGCTGAGTTTGAGCCAGATATGATTGGGATCGTTGAGCAGGTCGGCGCTCGTCAGGGGCGGTGGGGCGGATTGTGGGATGTGGTAGAGTGGATACTCCAGTAATTCCCCCTGCGGCTTGCGGTAGCGCATGATGGGGCTTATGCCTTGTACCCGTAGCTCGATCCCCGCGTCGTGGATGCGCCACTGCTGTTTGATTTGGAGGCGATTGACAAAGGGGCTTCGGTCGGATCGTACGATCCGCCAGCCCCGGACTTGGGTGCTGTCCCAGTCGTCGTACACGATGATGGAATCGGTTACGAGGACCCTTTGCTGGATTTGTTGGGGGCTTAGGAGGCTGCCGTTTTGGTGGTGCTGGGCCTGGAGGCTACCGTCGGCCAGCTTTTGAATAAGGAGGGTTGTGAGGAATTTATCCCCGGGAAGATCAGCTGCGAAGTGGTCCAGTTTGAGGGTACTTACCCAGGAGTCCCGATCCGGTACGCGTTGTGGCGTGGGGGAGTAGCTGAAGTTGAGCTGTCCCTTGGTTTCCAGTTGGTATTCAATCACGCTGGTGTGGGTAAAGGGAGCCTCACTCGGTGGCTGGGCCCAGAGGGATATCAACGGAGCGCAGTACAGAAGCGCGAGGAGGAATCGGTTCATGACATTGATTTTAGGTGGGGGTAAAATTCCATTATTTTTGAGTTCTACCAGGTGTAACCCACGTAAATGCCAATGCTGTTTAGCTGGAGACCAATGCTTTTGTAGGGGTAAAATTCCAACACTTCTATTGCCGGTGAATCAGGCATTTGGTAACGGCTGTTAAACAGGTTGTTGGTCTGGAATTGGACGAAGACCCCGAGTGGGACCCGACCCAGCACAAAGCCCGCATCGGCTAGTATCCCGTAGCTGTGTTCAAAGGAGGTCCTTCCGGCGGGATCGGTAGGAAACACCTCCACAAAATTGTAGCGATAGTTGTTTTCGTAAAACGAATGACTGACCACCCCGGAACAGATTTCCTGATAGCTCAACTCCCCCCGTCGTTTGACCGAAAGGTTGTGGTTGTAAAAAATACCAATTGCGGTCCGCAAAAACCAGAGGTGTAAGCCGTACCGAGCCTGGATTTGTACGGACTGTACGTCGAGGTAGGCACGGGTAATATTGAAGTTGGTGTAGCAATTGGAAGACCGAAATTCCGAGTCGTCTCCCTGGTTAGCATAGGGCTGGGTACGGTACTGATACCCTAGGCCAAAGTCCAGGGTTCGAGTCTTTTTATCATCCAGGTAAATGTGATAGCGAGCTAAGGTAGTAAGGCCATTGCCAATACTGAAGACGAGGTCCTCATCGCCTCCGGTTTTGAGGCCCGCACCGTAGTTCCAAGCCCCAATAAGTTCGAAGTAATTTCGCTGGGTGATTTTTACTCCTATCTTTTGCGGTCTGCGTGTGGGTACACTTGCGCTGGTGGGCGGACAGCCATCGGTCCGGGAGCCTTTTACTTGTGGGCACCGATCGTACTTGTTGATAATCCCATCCTTGTCCAGGTCACAGGTATCGCTGCTATTGTCGGGAACACAGGGGCGATTGTCCAGGCGGTCGTAGCGGCGGTGGTTGGTAGCCACGTCGGGATGGTAGCCATCTCCGTCATCATCGGTACAGCCCTGGCTGTCGACTTGGGCACCGGGCCGGGTGAGAGGGCAACGGTCCAAATCGTCGAGCACGCCGTCACCATCCGCATCACAGTCCGCCTGGCGGGGTATACAGCGGTCGTCGTCGTGGGGAGCAAAGCGGGGTGCGTCGCGGGGAAGATCCGGGAAGCAGCCGTCCCGGTCCTGATCAGTACAACCCCGTGGGTTGGTGGAGGCACCGGGCCGAGTGAAGGGGCAGCGATCGAGTAAGTCGGGGACTTGGTCCTGATCGCCATCCCGGTAGCGGTAGACGCCGTGTAGCAATAGCTCGTTTCCCCAGTTGCTAAGCTGGTAGGCGAGTAAAAGGGTATCCCTACGTTTTTGTGGAGAGGGGGCCTGGGTGGTATGCAGCTTGATCGCGTAGGCGATGACCCGGACCTGATCACCTAGGGCCCGGTCCAGTATCGTAAACTGTTTTCCCCACAGCGTAATATCGATCGGGGAGGTGGTCGTATCCCGATCCAGAGCATTGAGGTAATCGTCGAGGAGTAGGTTGTGGCTACGGGGGAAGCGACCCAGATCATTGGGCAGGTAGATATCGGGGCTGCTCAGGTAGCGCTGTACCTTGCGCTCGGTGGCCTGGCCTCGTTGGGCCAGGTTGAGGATGTTTTCAAACTCCTGTACGGCTCGGGACACGGTCACCTCGTCGATTTGTGCCCAGAGCAGTTGCCCTCTCAACAGCAATCCGCAAAGTATTACCCAGCGCATCAGTTCGAGTCGGATTGGGGGAGCAACTCATCGAGTTGGTCCAGGGGCAAGGTCGCTTCGGCTTCAATTTTCATAAACTTGATCTCCTGGTACTGGCGCTTGGTCAACTGATCGATCCGTTCGCTGACTTTGACCGTTACCTTTTTGATGGTGATGTCGCCGTAGATCGTCTCCCCCCTTTCATCGAGCCCCTTAAATACCTGGATGTAGCGTCCGATGAGTTCGTACACCCCATTGCCGAGGTCGCTAAAGCGGGCCCCCGTCAGCGGCTGGTCCTGAATCCATTCGATGGCGATATTGGCGTAGGTCAGGTTATCGCGCAGTCGGTAAAAGTAGCGTTGGGCCGGCAATTGGCGGGGCCGCCGATCGATGAGGCTCGTTACTTCAATGGTGGCCGTGGGATCGAATTTTTTCAGCACCCGATTTATTTTTCGAGTTCGAACGGGCTCGGGAATGGTCTTATCGGCGATGTCCGAAATGTAGACTTTGAGCAGCTCGATTTCGCGATCGGTACTGCGGACGATGGCCTCCAGCTTTTGTTGGGTGCTCCGGTCTTGGGCCCGGGCGTAGGAGCTCAGGAGCAGGAGTAGACCGAGGATGGGATAGGCTTTAATCATGGCGGTAGTGGCTTAGGTCAATACTGAGTTGGCCGTTCGGTGCGGAGCGATCGATCCGTTCAACGGCGATGCGCTCCGGGTGGCGCTGGGTGTGGAGGTCCAGCAGGTAATCCGACCAGTCCTGGCGCTGGGTGCGCTGCGGGTCTTCCCAACGGATCCAGACGAGGGTGCCGCTGGGGTAGTGCGCGGGGAGGTCTTGTAAAAGTTCGTCATTGCCCCGGTTCTGGGCCAGGCGATTGAGTTGGGCTTGCAGTTGCTGCCGCTCGGCGGCGACGGCGGTTGGCAGCAGACCAGACCATTTGGCACCGGTGTAGCCGCCGCTGATTAAGATCAGGAGCAAGAGCATCAGCCAGGGGGACCGGGAGCGGCGCTCGGGTGGGGGATTGGGTTGAGCTGGGGGTGGGGTGAGGTTCTCGTTTTCGCGTAGCCACGCGATGAGCGTCCGGCTGATTTGATTGTGCTCCACTCGGTAGTCGGCCTCCGTAATGGTGCCCCATTGTTTGTCCTGATCGGCCCGGCGGGCGGATAATTTTCCACTCCTAGTAAAAAATGTTAGGCCAATGTTGTGAAATTAAATCATTATAGCTAATTTTAATATCTGAAACCATACTCATGGCCCAAGGAGTTTGCCACTGGCAACCGACCACAAAAACTTTCACCACATTTACTGACCTACAACGAAGGAATTGACTGGACTACCGTTTCGTCAATGATCCCGCTACTCGTGTGGTAGCCCCACTAGCTATTTGCCCAAGGTAAAGCTTCTTGCTGCCTTGCGGCCCCTAAACCCGTAGTTCCATTTTTCTACAAACCCGCTTTCATGGATTCAAAAAACCCAACCCCAAAAGACGAATTGGCGCGCAAACGCAAGCTGTTGATCGCCAAAAAGTTGAACCAGATTTCGGAAACAAATACCAAAATCAAGGCCCAGAAGCACGATCGCCCCGTGCCGCTTTCCTTCGCCCAACAACGCATGTGGTTCCTGGACCAATTGGTGCCCAACTCCTCGCTCTACAACATCTTTAACATCCTCCACTTTCCCAGCCAGCTCAACCTCACGGTGCTCCACAAGTGCCTCCAGGAGATCGTTCGGCGCCACGAATCCCTGCGGACCATCTTTAAAATGATCGACGGGGAGCCCAAGCAAGTCATTCTTCCCGAACTTTTTGTTCCCCTGCCCGTCATCGACGTCAGCAAGACCGTCCCCAACCGCCGGCAAAACGAACTGCGCCAAATCATCAACGCCGAGGCCCGCCAACCCTTCCAACTCACCACCGGCCCCCTCGTCCGCGCTACCCTCATCAAACGCAACCAACAAGACTACGTCTTTCTCCTCGCCATGCACCACATCATCACCGACGACTGGTCGAAGAACATCTACCTCCAGGAGCTGACCCCACTCTACGAAGCATTCTCCAAAGGACTGCCCTCCACCTACACCGAACTGCTCATCCAGTACCCCGACTTTGCCGTCTGGCAGCGCGATTGGCTGCGCGGCGCCATCCTGGACAAACAAGTGACCTACTGGGAAAATAAGCTAAAGGCTTATTCGACAATCCAAATCCCAACCTCTCAACACCAATCCTACATCAAAACCATAGTAGGGAC
>CALCCH010000213.1 GCA_937899855.1 uncultured Saprospirales bacterium
GTGGGGCGCACTCCCGACCTGGTGGTCGGTACCTGGGTAGGTGGCGATCAAAACTGGATTCGCTTTCGGACCCTATCGGAGGGAACGGGAGCCAAGATGGCCCGTCCCTTTTTCGCCCGTTTTCTCAAGCGGATCGAACAAGATCCCGAGGCCGACAACAATGCGGAAGCGCGTTTTCCTACTCCCTCCGGCGATATTGGGATCGAATTGGATTGCGAGGTCTACAACCGCGACGGGGGCATCATCAGCAATGGCAACGAGTATTTTGATGAAGAAGAGAACGAAAGCTTTGGCGATGACCACTTTGGTGACGAAAGCCCTCTGCGTGATTCGACCGAAAACGAGGATTTTTAAATAACGAAAAACAGAACGACTACAAACCCACCGATGAACCGCAGTTTACTCCTACTGGCGCTGATCAACACCATGCTGATGCCGCAGTGCGTCCCCTACGAAGAAGAAAAAATTACCGAAATCAGATGGGACCTCCAGGACCCCGTTTTGCAACGGCTCTACGAAGCGCAGGATCGACAACAAACCGATAGCCTGCTGGCTTTTTTCCGCCACCGCGATCCCAGTTACCGCTACGCGGCGGCCCTGGCCTTTGGATCCGTCGGCAGCCAGGTACCGCTCGCCGTACAGGACAGCCTTCATCAATTGCTGCGGGATGAGGTCACCGGGGTACGCCTCGGGGCGGCTTACGCCCTGGGCCAGCTGGGTTCCTCCCGGGCGGAAGGGCCCCTCATTGCGGCCTTTCAGGATACTACGGTCAATTCCGACTACCTGCGCAAAACGATTTTGGAAGCGGTAGGCAAAGCCGCTTCGGCGTCCTTTTTACCCGCCATCAGCACCACGACTACCTACCTCCCAACCGATACCCTGCTTTTGGAGGGGCAGGCCCTGGGAATCTACCGCTACGCCCTACGGAAGCTGGTCAGTACCGAAGGAACGGCTCGGATGGCGGGTTTTGTAATTGACAAACAGTACCCGGCAAGTGTTCGCCTGCTCGCCGCTCACTACCTCCAGCGGGCTCAAAACATTCGAATCGATACCTTTGCTGTCGATCTGGCCCGGACCCTGCCCCTGGAAACCGATCCACACATCCGGATGGCCCTGGCGCTAGGCCTGGGCAAAAGCAAGCGTCCCGAGGTGCTCCAGGCCCTGCTGCGTCAACTGAGCACCGAGTCCGACTACCGGGTAAAGTGCAACATCTTACGGGCCTTCCGCAATTTTCCCTACGCCCAAGTTGCACCCGCCGTCACCACGGCCCTCGACGATCCCAATGCCCAGGTATCCGCTTCGGCGGCTGATTTCTTTATCGCGGCTGGCTTGGGGCCGGATGCCCCCAAATACTGGCGCAAGGCCAAAGACGACACCACCCTGCACTGGCTGACGCGTCTGAAGCTGTACACGGCGGCCAACAAATTGCTACCTCCTTACATGGAAGTCACCAAAGGGCGTATCAATCAAGAGCTGAAAAATTATTTTGTCCAAACCCCCAATCCCTACCAAAAGCGCGGCGCCTTACTGGCCCTAGCCGAATTTGGCTGGAACTACCGTTTTATCCACGAGCAGGGCTTCTCGGTGACGGAGCCGGTGGTACGGACCGGAGCCGTGGAGGCCTTGGGAAAGATTGCGCGGACGCCCAATTTTAGAAGCTTCTTTGGGCTGGGTACGCGCCGCGTCAAAAACGACTTGGCGCTTTTCCTACAGGAGGCGATCAATTTAAACGACGTCGGGATGATGGCGGAGGCGGCAAATATTCTGAGCGACCCATCCCTCAATTTTGCCGAGGTCGTAGAAAATCCTTCCTTCCTGACCCAAGCCCAGCTGAGGCTACAACTGCCCAAGCAGACCGAGACCTACTATGCCCTACAGAAGGCCATCGATTATTTTAACGGCAACGACAAGAGTGTGGCACTGCCTCCGGAGTACAACCACCCCATCGACTGGCGCGTGGTGAGCGAGCTCGACGGGTCGACCCGCGCCACCATCCAAACCAGTAAGGGGCCCATCCGGCTGCGCTTCTTTCCCGATGCGGCGCCGGCTTCGGTGGCCAACTTTATCCAACTGGCCAAGAGTGGCTATTACGATGGGAAAAACTTCCACCGGGTCGTCGCCAATTTTGTGGCCCAGGGAGGCTGCCCACGGGGTGATGGCTACGGCGGGCTCAACTACTCGATCCGCTCGGAATTGCCGCCGATGTACTACCAGGATGCCGGAATGGTGGGAATGGCTTCGGCGGGTAGGCACACCGAGTGCACCCAATTTTTTATTACCCATTCGCCGACTCCGCATTTGGATGGGAATTACACTATCTTCGCAGCCGTGGAGCAGGGCCTGGAGGTGGTCCACCAACTGGAGGTGGGCGATCTGATCAACCGCATCAGCATTCAATAATTTCGTTTGACCAAATTGACCAATAGAGAAAGATGGATTCTACCCACTTGATTAAGACCACTGCGCTGACCGAGCGCCACATCGCCCTGGGGGCGAAAATGGCCCCTTTTGCGGGCTACAACATGCCCATTTCCTACACCAGCATTAGCGAAGAGCACGCTGCGGTGCGTACGGGAGTTGGCGTGTTTGACGTATCGCACATGGGAGAATTTATCGTACGGGGAGAAAAAGCCCTGGACCTGCTACAGCGGGTCACCTCCAACAACGTGGCCAAACTCGAAATTGGTGATGCCCAGTACTCCTGTTTGCCCAATCAAACGGGAGGAATCGTTGATGATTTGCTGGTGTACCGGCTCTCGGAAGAGCGCTGTGCGGCTGGCGAACGCGCCTACATGTTGGTCGTCAACGCCTCGAATATCGACAAGGATTGGGAATGGATCGCCAGCCACAACGACGAGGGGGTAACGATGATCAACATCTCCGATCAGACCGGTTTGCTCGCCGTACAGGGCCCCAAAGCGGCGGCGGTGTTGCAGTCGCTCACTGAGGTCGATCTCGCCGGGATGAAGTATTACACCTTCGTTCGGGGCCAATTTGCCGGTATTGATAACGTATTGATTTCGGCGACGGGCTATACGGGCTCGGGCGGTTTTGAGCTGTACGTCGATGCGGCTCACTTGGAGCCATTGTGGGAGGCGGTGCTGCGGGCGGGAGAAGCCGAGGGCATCCGGGCCATTGGTCTGGGGGCGCGGGACACGCTGCGTTTGGAAATGGGCTACTGTCTGTACGGCAACGACATTGACGATGCCACTTCGCCCATTGAGGCGGGTCTGGGGTGGATTACCAAGACGAAGAAGGGCGAGTTCAATTCCCGCGAGATTTTCAAGCGGCAGCGGGCCGAGGGGGTCAGTCGCAAATTGATTGGTTTGCAGCTGGATGGTCGCCGCGTACCGCGTCAGGGTTACGTCATCGAAAATACGGAAGGGCAGGAAATCGGCGTGGTGACCTCGGGAACGCAGTCGCCCTCTCTGGGCCATCCCATCGGGATGGGTTACGTGGCGGTGGGACAAGCCAGCCCGGGGAACGTGGTCAATATCGTTTTTGGGAAAAAGCGCTTGGAGGCTACCCTCACCAAGCCTCCTTTTTATCGGGTAGAGTCATAAAATCCCCTTTTCTCAAAACAAAAAGGCGCTAAATTTGATTTTTATTTGGTACTACTGATTTCAATCAGTATTGAAAGTATTGATAGCATATAAATAAAGTGTAAGGAATAGTACTATGTCAATGACACTAGAAGAAGGTAAACAGCGGTTTATCCAATCCTGGGGGACGTTGGGATCGAACTGGGGGATTAACCGGACCATGGCTCAAATTCACGCGCTACTGTTGATTGCTCCGCAAAGCATGTGTGCCGAAGACATTCGGACGGAACTCAATATTTCCATGGGCAATGCCAACATGAATCTACGCGCCTTGATCGACTGGGGGCTGGTGTACAAAGAGCTGAAACCCGGTGAGCGAAAAGAGTATTTCGTCGCGGAAAAGGACATGTGGGTAGTCATTCGCCAAATCATCACCCACCGCAAGAAAAAGGAATTGGAGCCGATGATCAGGGTGTTGGATGAGGTGGCTGGTGTCCAGGAGGTCTGTACCGAATCCGAGGAATTCTGCAAGGTGGTCCGCGATTTACAACTGTTCTCCAACAAGGCTGATTCTGCCCTTGATACCCTAGTCCGCTCCGATTCTAACTGGTTCGTTGGTACTTTTATGAAGATGATCAAGTAAGTCGGACAATTCCCAGGGTCGGGCTCTAAAAATCCTTTGAAGTATTTGTTGCTTCAAAGGATTTTTTCTTACTTGCCAGCCCTAACCAACACCCAGCCATGCGCATTAAACCCTTCCAAGCGGTATACCCGAATTTTGATTTCATCACTTCGGCCGATGGCTTTTTCAACACCATCAAGTACGAATACCCGGAGTACCGCAAGAGTGGCTTTTTTAAGAAAACCGCTCAGGATGCCCTATACCTCTACCGGATTCAAAAGGGCAAGGGCTCCTACACCGGCATCGTGGCTTGCGCCGACATTCAGGACTACCTCGAAGGCAAGATCAAGAAACACGAAAACACGCTGGCGGCCAAGGAGCAACAGCAGATGCACCTGATGATCAGCCGGAATGCCGTGGTAAAGCCCGTTTTACTGACCTACCCCGAGGTGCCGGAGATCACCAGTCTGATCGTCACTTTCATCGAAGAACACGAGGCCTTTTATTCGGTTCGTTTTGAAAAGAGTGGGGAATTGCACACCTTTTGGGAAATCCGGGACGGCGCCTTGATCCAGCGGCTGGAGGACCTGTTTCGAGAGCGGGTATCCGCTACCTACATTGCGGATGGTCACCACCGTTGCTCTACCACCGGGCTGATGTACCAGCGGCTGAGTCCCAAATCCCAGGAGGGAAATTGTGGCCTATTGCTCGCCGCTTTTTTTGCCGGCACGGAGTTGCGAATCCACGATTACAACCGCGTAGTGGAGGGCCTGAGCGATACGAGCTTGACCCATTTTATGGCGCGCCTGTCCCAGCTTTTTGAGATTGAGGTGCTGGAAAAGGCCGAAAAGCCCAGGGCCAAACACGAAATCGTGATGATGATCAACCGGGAGTGGTACCGGCTGCGCTGGAAAGCGGAGGTCCTAAAAACCTACGAGCACCAGGAGGTACTGCTGGACGTCAGCTTGCTCGACGAGCTGGTCATCTCGGGCATTATGGGCATCGAGGACGTGCGTACGGACGTCCGCATTCGCTACGTCGAGGGTCCCAAGGGCATTTCGGAGGTACGAAGCCGGACCATCAAGAACGAGCAACGGGTGGGCTTTTTGCTCTACCCCGCCACCTTGGACGACCTGCTGCGTACCGCCGATGCGGGCAAGACGATGCCCCCCAAATCCACCTGGTTTGAACCCCGCATCAAAAATGGATTGATCGTTTTGGAGCTCGACTTGGAGCTCGGCTTAAATATGTAAACCCAGCGTAGAACCCATGAGAAAAATTACGGCCGACTGGCTCTTTCCCATCAGCAGTGCCCCCGTTCGGGAGGGCGTATTGATTCTGGACGAAGCACAGCGCGTGGTCGCCATCGAGGACCGGGCGGCCCACGATCCGGCGAGTTTGGACCACCAGCACGGGGTGCTGGTACCGGGTTTTGTAAATACCCACTGCCACCTGGAGCTTTCGCACATGAAGGGCAAGGTGGCGACGGGGACGGGGCTGATTCCCTTTATCCAGCGTGTGGTGACGCAGCGGGAGGTAGCCCAGGAGGAGATCGATGCGGCCATCGTCGCGGCGGATCGCGAGATGTACGAGGCGGGCATTGTGGCGGTGGGCGACATCTCCAACCAGACCGATACCTTCGCCCAAAAGGACCGGAGTTCCATCCGTTACTACACCTTTGTGGAAATGTTTGATTTTCTCCAAGATGCGAGTGCCGCTGCGGAGTTTGAAAAATACCGGAGCGTATACGAGGCGCATTCGGACCATCCCAAAAACCGCCGAACGGCCGTGCCCCACGCGCCCTACAGCGTTTCTCCCCAGCTCTTCGCCCGGATCGACCAGCTCAACGGCCCGGCGCCCCAAACCATCAGCATTCATAACCAGGAGACACCCCCGGAAAATGAGCTGTTTCTCCAAAAAAGCGGCGGATTTATCGACTTTTACCAAGGTTTTGGCATCTCTTTAGAGGATTTTACCGCCACGGGCCAAACCGCCATCCACTACGCCCTGGCCCACCTCAACCCCCAGCAGCGGACCCTTTTCGTCCACAACACCCTCAGTACCAGCGCCGATATCCAGGCCGCCCAGGCCTGGGGCCGCGAGGTGTACTGGGCCACCTGCCCCAATGCCAACCTCTACATCGAAAACCGCCTGCCGAACTACCGCGCCTTCCTCGAACGGGACGCCAAAATGACCATCGGGACGGATAGCCTGACCTCCAATTGGCAATTGTCCGTACTGGAAGAACTCAAGACCATCGCGCGCTACCAGTCCTACGTGCCCTTCGAGACCCTCCTGCGCTGGGCCACCCTCAACGGGGCCGAAGCCCTGGGCTTTGCCGACGAACTGGGTAGTTTTGAGGTGGGTAAACAACCGGGGGTAAACCTACTGACGGTGGGAGCGGATTGGCAGCTGAGTGAGGGGACGGAAGTGCTGCGCTTGGTTTAGGGAGGCCAGTGGCCTAGGTCGACTCATCTAGGCCGGCCTCCGTAGTGATGGCTTTTACCAGGACTTTAGTAGGGGGAAGGATGTTTTCCAAGTCCGCAGCTTGAAAGTCGAAAAAATCGCCGTAGTCTCCCTTTTGCCGCCAATCAAACAGATCGCTGTACGTTTTGCCCAAATCGTAAGAAATCTTCTCCGTTTTCACAAAATGTAGTAAAAACTGTGTCTTGACCCCAGCGTGGGACTTGGCATTGATAGCGTGCTTGGCCAGCAATCCACTGGTTGCGTAGTAGACGGCATAGTAGAGTCGATTCACCGCAGCATTCCAGCGCTGATGGTCGATCAATATTTGGGCCGTTTCCAATGCTTCATTGGCTTGCGAGAGACGGTACCGGACGTAGGCTTCTCGATCATCAGGTTTCATATCCGGATACCCTCCTGTGAAATATTGTGGTACAAGGGAGTGAGCGACAACTTGCCCTCCCAATCCGATTTGGAGTGTACGGTAGTGGAGATGGCCTGGCCGTATTCCAGTTCCAGCTCGAAAAGTTGGTGGCGAAACTGTTGTTCTCCGCGCAGATCGGTAGACTGGGGCGTCAGAATCAAGATGTCCCAGTCCGACTCTTGGTGGGCTTCCCCACGGGCACGCGAGCCGTACAGAATCACCTCAGAATCGGGTTCAATTTCCAATACTCGGTGTTTGATTGCTACCAATAGAGTACTCTTGTTGCGCATGTCAATTTGGATTAGACGCTTTGCTCAATACGCTAAAGTTAGGGGCTTCCAGTGATCAAATCAACAAATGCTCTTCAAAAAGCGCCCTTTCGGCTTGGAAATCCAGCTGGGGGTATTCCCGCTCCAATTGGGTGAGGGCCCGGAGTTGCTGGCGTAAAAAGCGCTGGTGGGCCACCCGACCGGGATGAAAGGGGCGGTGCCGACTGGCGGTCACCAGTTTTTGGATGCGCTGCAATAGCGTGCGGGTGGTTTCGGAGCAATACGCCTGCTGAAAACGCTCCCAGACGTAGTCGATGGCCTCGGGGCTGGGGTGGCAGTAGTCGCGGGCGTAAAAGCGGTAGTCGCGCAGGTCGTCGAGGAGCATTTCGTAGGCGGGGAAATAGTGGACGCGCGCCTCGCTGGTCAGGACTTGCTCGGTGGCCAGCACGAGGCGGGCCTTGCTCCGCTGGTTGTCCACCAGGCCGTCGCGGAGGTGGCGGACCGGGCTTACGGTCAGCACGACTTGGGTGGTGGGGTGTTTTTCCCAAAGTAACTCCAGGGCGCCTCGCAAGGCTTCGGCAATTTCGGTGGGGCTGGCGCTGCGGCGCTCGAAGTGGGCCTGGGGCAGCTTGTGGCAATTGGCGACGATCTGATCGGTGGTGGGGTGGTAAAACCCCCGGGTGCTGCCCAGGGTGAGGAGCAGGACGTTGTGATCGGCGAGGTGCTGGTGGGCCTCGGCCAGGTGTTGGTTGATCCGGTGGAGGCCGATCTGGGGATCGGGGTGGGAAAAGTGGCCGTGGTGGTCAAAGCTGTGCCAGCGTTCGTCGTGGAAGAAGAGGTCCGCGTTGGTGTAGGGCGTACCCGTGAGGATGCGGTGGCGGTGGCGGGCCAGTACGGTGGGGTGGTAGACGATGCCGAAGGGGGAGGGGAGGACTTGGAATTTGCCCCGGTGTAGGTACTGGCCGATCTCGGTGCTAAAACAGGAGCCCAGCGCCAGGATTCGGGTCTGGTGATCGACTTGGAAGGGGACGGCAATTGGGGGTATTTCGGTACGAAAGGGCTTCATGGCTATTTTTTATGCGCTAAATGAATTAATTTTCCTCCGCATACGGCACCCCAGGGGCCGTACACTGATAACAATTGCAATGGGGATTTTTGATCGATTTTTTAAAGGCACTGCAAAGTACCACCGTCAACGACCGGATATTATTTTTGGTCGTTACAGCGACTCCTACAAACCGGAGGCAAAGTACGATGCCTGGGATCAAGCCCTCGAATTGTTCGAACAGTCCCACTACCTTCCCGCCTACCAGCAACTGCTGGAGTACCTGCGCGATGACGAAGCGGAAAATGTGAAGTGGTGGCAGGACCAGCGCGAATTGCGTTTTGATCTGCTGCAGGGCTCAAAAAAGCTCACGGGTTGTGCCGATCCGCGCAAGGTGCGGGCGGAAGCCCGCATTGCAAAGGCCACCGCTCTGGATACCGGGGTGATGCGACGCTTGCTCGAAAAAAACTACGACCTGCAGTACAGCCATTTTGCCCTCGACCCCGATCAGGTTCTCAGCATTCGTTTTGATACCTATACCCTCGATGGGTCGCCCTACAAGCTGTACTACGCCCTCAAGGAGTTGGCCATCAATGCCGATAAGCAGGACGATTTGTTGATCGACGAATTCAGCGAAATGGAGCCCGTCGAAATCAGCCACCTTCGCGCCCTACCCGATCACCTAAAGGTGGTCAAGTACGATTTTCTTCACCAACAGATTCGAGCGGCCATCGACTACTTTCGCAAGGGTTCTCTGGAAGCCCGACAGTACAGCGGTGGCATCGCCTACTTTCTGCTCAACCTCTGCTACAAGCTCGATTACCTAATCAAGCCCGAGGGATCGATGATGGAAACCCTCGAACGCATCAATCGGCGGTATTTCGCCTCCGATGGGCAGGCCAATACCCACACCCGCAACGAGCGTTTGGTGGCGGAGCTAGAGGCCTTGATCCAACGCCCCCGCTCCGATTTTTACAAAGAAATGTACCACGGCATCTCCACTTTTGGCATCACCAATCCGGTCAACCACGATCGGCTCATCGACTTTATCGAAGGGGAGTTGGGCAATATGGATTGGTACTTGGAAAACCAACATTACGAAATCGCTCAGGCCGTACCGGGCTACATCGTGGGCTACTGTTTGTTTCACTACGCCCTACCCAAACCCGACCGCGACCTATTTCACCTCTATTACGAAATCACCGAGGCGGAGTACTTCCGGGCGCTGGGCTTTTCGCCCTGGTACTACCGGGCTGGTTCCCAACAGTTCAATCGCAAAGCCATCAAGGCGGCCGTTAGGGCTATTGCCGAGTTAATCCGACGGTTCTACCCCTAGTTTCAGCCCGAGGTGGTACATCTGATTTATACGTCGCTACCCGATTTTGCGCGGTCCTACCTCCGGATGATCCAGGCCCTGGACCTGACCAAAAGTTTTGTGTAAAGCCATACCGTGACCGATGGAAACGATCCGATCCAAATACGAAAAAGTTGTGCTGCGCATCGCCACCCCCTACGCCACGGGGACGGGCTTTTACCTCCGTGACCACAACCTCATCGTGACCAGTGAATTTGTGGTACGCGACAATCCCGAGGTCATCGTGGAGGCCAGTGGCGTAGAGCGACAGATCGTCCCGGTGGTGTTTACCGATGCCTTTTGTGATTTGGCCCTCCTCCAGCCCCGTCGGCCCCTCGACCTGCCGGAGATCCAACTTGCCGAGCCCTCCTCCCTGGCCGTGGGCGACCGCGTGCTGGCCATTGGTCATTCCTTTGGTTTTCCCTTTATGGCGGTGGAGGGCAAAGTGAAAAATTTGGCCTACCGGCTGCACGCGCAGGACTTTATCGAGATCGATGCCAATTTGCCACGTGGCAACGGGGGGGGACCGGTGGTCAATATTCGGGGGGAGGTTCAAGGTATCAACACTTTTGTGGCCCACAAACCGGACCGCTTCGACTACGCCCTGCCGGTGGCGCAGCTGAGCGAGCGGCTGTTGGTTTACGAGGCGGCGGGCCGCCGCCCGGGCCTGCGTTGCGAACACTGCGAACGGCGGACTTTTGCCGTGGAGCAGGAGCAGCAAAGCTGTACCCACTGTGGCGCTGCGGTTCGATTTCCCCACCAATTGCCCGTTTATTATCCCGAGGGAATTAGCCAAACGATCGAGCAGCTCATTGAAGAAGTAGGACATCCCGCACCGCTTACCCGCCGGGGCCCCAACACCTGGGAACTCAAACAGGGCAGCGCTCGGGTAAACATCAGTTATTACGAAAAAAATGGCTTAATAATTGGTGATGCTTACCTGTGTGAATTGCCCCCCGATAACGAAAAGCCCCTCTTGGAGTATTTGCTGAAACAAAACCACGATATCGAAGGTCTGACCTTCAGTATTCGAGAAGAAGCCGTGGTACTTTCGCTCTTGATCTACGACCGTTATTTCAACCAGGATACCGGCTCCAAACTCTTCCGGCACCTGTTGGAAGAAGCCGATCATCACGACAACATTTTGGTCGAACTCTTTGGTGCCAGTTGGCGCAAAACCGAGGACGATTAACTGGTGTCTGGCTAAAATAATTGGTTTTATCAAGGCGTTTTAAAGCTGCTTTGTCACCGAATTTCGTGTTAAATTGTCAGTGACGGACGAAATATTTAGAAAGGAGATTCCAAAATTGGACTGATTTACTTATCTTTATTGTCTGGTGACTACTGCCAGATGAAGCCCCATGAGGTTTCTTCTCCCTCAGAGAGTATTATTCCGTGTTCTATTCAGGAGATTAATGATTTACAGATTTTCTAAACCTAATCATTCATGAGAATTGTTAGAAATTTACTCATCATTTGTATTGTGGTATTGACTGGGGCCTCTGCCGGAGCACAGGATATTCACTTCTCACAGTTTTACCTTTCCCCACTCAATCTCAACCCGGCCATGACCGGGGTCATGAATTGTAACATCCGTTTGGTCGGAAACTACCGCAACCAGTGGGGTAGTGTACTGAAGGCCAACGCCTACAATACCTACTCTTTTTCCTACGACCAGCGCGTAGCCGTGGGGCGCAGCGACTTTTTTGGCGTCGGTGGTACCTTCTGGGGGGACCGTGCCGGTGAAGCCGACTTTGCTACCCTCCAAGGCCGGATCTCCGGTTCCTACTCCAAGTTTATGGGGGGGGATCGCAAGCGCAGAAATTACCTCGTCGTTGGTGCGGATGCGGGTATCACCCAGCGCAGCGTCGATTTTCAGAAGCTACGTTGGGGTACGCAGCACGATGGCAACGGTGGTTTTGACGCGAGCAATGCCACCCTGGAGCCCAGTACCTACGATCCCAATTTCATCTTCGCCGATCTCTCGGCGGGTTTGCTGTGGTTTACGACCTTCGACGAAGACAACAACTTCTACATCGGTGGTGCCTACCACCACCTGAACCGCGCCAACGTTTCGTTCAACCGCAATACCGACATCTTCGAAGCCCTCTACGGCAAGATCACCATCCACGCGGGGGGGGAATTCATGCTGGCCGATCGCTTCGGGTTGGTTCCCGGTGTGGTGATGATGCGTCAAGGGCCGTCGTTCGAGCTGAATACCGGTACGAGCCTCAAATTCCTACTCGGTGGCAACCGCTTGAACTACCAGGCCTTCCAGATTGGTGCTTGGATGCGTCTGTCGAACCACTTCCGGGATGCAACTACGGCGGATGCCCTGATCATTTCCTCGCGTTTTGACTATCAGGATTTCAGCATTGGCTTTAGCTACGACATCAATGTATCGCCGCTCCGGGAGGCCAGCAATACCATCGGTGGCTTCGAATTTGCGCTGGTGTACAAAATCTGTGGTCCCGAAAAACGGAATGTTTACTGTCCCAACTTCTAAGCATTTAGCATTACCCAAACTGGCCTTTCTTTGGGAAAGGTTGTTACACAATGTCCTACTTTCGCTCGTCCGAGGTAGGACATTGTGTTTTGAGGCCCTGTTAGTTAAATGTGAAAATAATTTTTATCTTAACCTTGGAAATTGGTATCTTCCGCCCAATCAAGGTTAAGAATAGTAGAGAATAATTAAAAATACTGACGAACCAGACCGTTGCCCCCCACTCCGGGTGTGTGTTGCGATCCGCTTTCGTTGGAGAGCTTAAAAAAATTAAGAAACATGTTCGGAAACAAAAAAAACGAGTCCTCGACTACGAAGAAAAACAGTATCATTCCTTCCACTACCAGTCATGCGCTCAACAGCCTCGTCAAGGGGACGACCCTTGAGGGCACCATCAAGGCCGAAACGGACTTTCGGGTAGATGGTACGATCAAGGGATCGCTCAACTGTACCTCCAAGCTGATCATCGGTCCCTCCGGTGTGGTAGAGGGTGAGGTCCGCTGTGCCAATGCCGTAATCGAAGGTCGCTTTGACGGAACGCTGGTCGTCACGGAATTGCTCCACGTCAAAGAGTCGGCTGAAGTAGGTGGGGATGTAAAGACCAATAAACTCATCATTCAATCCGGTGCCGTTTTCAACGTCACTTGCCGGATGGGTGCCCAAGCCAACAGCAATCACGGTGTGCCCAAGTCCCCCAAAGCAGCCAAGAACCTCGCAAAATCCACCGCTCGCACGAATGCCTGATCACGGCCAGCGTCGAGAACAGGCCAATAAATACATGAAGTACTCGGGGATGGCCTTCCAAATGGTTGCCATCATCTTTATCGTTACCCTGCTCGGTAAACGCCTCAACGACCATTGGGAGTTGGATCCTCCTTACCTTACCGCCGCTTTTGCCCTGTTCTCCGTTCTAGCCGCCCTTTACCTCAGTTTAAAAGACCTGATCAACCCCAAATGACGCCGCGCCGTTTTGCCACCCAGTTGAGTACCATTTCCGCAGTGGTGGCTCTATTGCTACTTTTGTTGCACCAGTGGCCCAGCGTCGGGCGGTACCAAACCTTTTCCTGGATCTGCCTTTCCTTCTACGTACTCTTTAGCGGGGTGATGTACGGGATGGGCAAATGGGCCGCTTGGGACGCCAATGGTAAGCTATTTGTCAGTACCTCGATTATGTTGATGGGGGGGAAGATGCTTTTTTCCATCTTACTCGTTATCCTATACAGTAAGATCGCGCAACCCACCAGTCGGAACTTTGTATGGCCCTTCTTCCTGGTTTACGTGAGTTTTACTATCTTCGAAACTTACTTTATGATGAAATTGGCGGAGGAAAAACGCCCCTCCAACGCCTAAAATTCACGCCCATGCAGAACCAGTACCAAGTGACGGTGGAAGACCATACCTGGGAGCTCGAAGGCAGCGCACTCGACGCGATTCGCCTCCGGTCCGGGGTTTTTCACATCCTCAAAAACAACAAGGCCTACCGCGCCACCCTCATCGCTGCGGATCACGCGCACAAGACTTTTAGCATCGAGGTCAATGGCAGCCGCTACGAAGTGCGAATCGCGGATCGCTATGATCAGTTGGTGGAGCAGCTCGGCTTGTCGACGGCTTCCGCACAGCGCATCAATGACGTCAAAGCGCCCATGCCGGGCCTGGTGCTGGGCATTGAGGTCGAAGCGGGGCAGCGGGTAGAAAAGGGACAAGGACTCCTGATTCTGGAGGCGATGAAGATGGAAAATGTGATCAAATCAGTAGGGGAGGGGATCGTGAAATCCGTTTGCGTGGAGCAGGGAATGGCGGTAGAAAAAGGACAGCTGCTGATCGAAATGGAGGCGCTCTAAAGCTGCGAGGGTGAAAACGAGATACACCAGTTACGTACTGATGATGGGGCTGCTGCTCGGTGGATTCATCGCTCCTTTGGGGGCACAACAAAGCCAGGGTTGGGTACTGGAGACGGCCCTTCATTACGGCCAGCTCCTCAAGCATACGCCCAAACTCCGTTTTGAGGTGGACCAACCCAGCGCGGCCTTTGAACTGCTTTTTCGCCGGCAAACCTTTGGAGACCGGACCTGGCAAGCCGAACAGGGCTATCCAATGCTGGGTTTTTCCCTGCTGGCCTACCGCATGGCCCCCAATGATTTACTGGGCAATGCCTACTCTCTGGCCCCCAATCTCAGTACGTATTTGTTTCGGCGGAAAAAATGGAATGCCCAGTTTATGTTTGGCTACGGACTGGCCTACCTCGACCGAACCTTCGATCTGGATAATAACCCCCAAAACAACGCGATTGGCTCCCACCTCAACGTCACGGTAAAATTGCGCTTTGCGGCAAATGTACGCTTGTCGCCACACTGGGGCCTGCACACCGGCTTTAGCTTTACGCATTATTCCAACGGTGCCTCCCAATTGCCCAACCTAGGGCTCAACATCCCGGCCATGGTCCTGGGCTTGCGCTATAGGGGGGGGGCCGGGGGGGGAGGGGGGGGGCGCAGGAGGGGGGGGGGGGGGGGGCGCGGCACGGGGGGGGGGGGGGGGCGGGGGGGGGGGGGGGG
>CALCCH010000214.1 GCA_937899855.1 uncultured Saprospirales bacterium
GGGCCTTGGGAATGGCCTCCTGAAAGGTCATCGGACACAGCTCCAAGCCATCCAGTTCGTCGAGCAATTCCTCCCCAATTTGGTTGGTGAATACCACATTTTCGACCCCCTCCTGGTACACCGCAAAGGCCGTTTGCATCTTGGCCACCACGCCACCGGGGCATTGCTGGAAGAAATGACGGACCTCGGTGGGTCGGTTGGTGATACAGGTCTTGGGAATGGACAGCCCCAATTCCACCGCGACCTTGAGCTGCAATTGTTTGACCGAAGCGCGCCGAACGTGAAAGTAAGGATCGAGACAAAAGGCATCCAGGCTGTGGAGGATCCCAAAAAAACTTCGCCGACTTTCCTCCACCGACGGCCGCCGCAGTTGCGGATCC
This sequence comes from uncultured Saprospirales bacterium, assembly GCA_937899855.1. Classification (GTDB taxonomy): domain Bacteria; phylum Bacteroidota; class Bacteroidia; order Chitinophagales; family Saprospiraceae; genus CALLVY01. Next base: position 381 of record CALCCH010000214.1, read on the forward strand.
AAATCCTGCGGAATGCCGTGGCCAATTTTGAGCCGTCGGTACCAGCAGGCGGTAATCTCGGAGAGGTTGTGCCGCACATCGCCAATCTGGAGGTAGTTATGGAGCACGTAGTTGGAATAATCGGTGGTGAGGCCCAGCTCGGTGGGGTAGCGATCGGTATCAAAGCGCAGGACCTCCGCGCCCTGAGCCTCCAGGGCTTCGGTGACCCGGGGGATACATTCGTGATCTTCGCTATGGGTGATGATGAGGATTTTTTCTTTCATGGTATTCTTTGGAGTAGCCCCTCGGCAATGGCGCGGGCGATGGGCAGGTCGAGTTCTTTTTCGAGCATGCCCCATTCCCCGACCGGATTGACTTCGAGGAAAACATATTCGCCGTCGGGTTGTACGATCAAGTCGACCGCACCGAAGGACAGGTTGAGTTGGCGCATCGTACGATGCAATAATTGTTGTTGGGCACCGGGCAATTCGGCCGCTTCCCAGGGCACCTCGTTGGGGTCCGCCAGCCGCCAGTCCATCAGATCCTGGGTGGCCAGTTTTCCCGCAAAGCACTGCCCATCCACGTACGCGACGCGCAGTTCGTAGGCCTTGGGAATCCGTTCTTGGAAGATCATGGGACAGACCTGCAGCTGCTCCAGCTCGTCCAGATCGGCGGCTTGGATCAGGGTGGTGTAAAAGAAAAAGGCGTCGCTTTGCATGCCGTAGGAGAGGGGATTGTGCAATTTGGCGACCATCTCACCGGGCAGCTGTTCGAAGAAATGGCGGACCTCCTCGGCGTAGTTGCTGATGAGGGTGGCGGGGATTTTCCAGCCCTGCCCCTGGGCGACGACCAGTTGGAGGTACTTGTCGCTGGCCCGCCGGACGGCGTGGATGGGGTCGAGCCAGGGCGTGGATTCGAGGTGTTGGAAGAGGGCCGTTCGCAGGGCAACCGACTCGTTGATGGCGGCGGCGTGGTAGGGAGCCGCGAGGGGTTCGTCAAAGCTGGGCGACCAAATCTTACGGTGCCAAACGGCATCGATTTCGCGGGTACTAAAGTGGTCGGTTTCGGTGTGTACCATCACGGCATTGCCACTGGGGAGGGCGTAGTGGCTGAGACGGATGGCTTCGGGAAAGCGGTCGGTGTTGAGGCGGATGGGGTGGGCTCCGGCGGCGCGCAGGTGTTCCGTGACCCGGTCGATGGTGTAGTGGTCTTGACGGTGCGTGAGCAGGAGAATGCTTTTCATGTTGGCCAAAGGGTAGGGGTGGCGGGCCGGCACGGGGGGGGGACGGAAACCGGTGAATGTTCGTAAGGGAGATGAGATTAAAGTGTAGTAAGCGTAATCGAAGGTTTACGAAGGGGTCTTCATGGTCACGTACACGGGACCACCGCCCTTGAGCTCATCGGTCTGATTGACTTTTTGGGCTTCCAGGAGTTTAGAGAAAAAGGGCTTTTTCTCGGTTTTGATTTTTTTCATGATGAAAGGGGTTTTTGAAATATTAAAAACTTTGGGAAAATGAATGGGGGGTAGGGAAAAACCTAAATCTCATCCTGATCCGACGGTGCCTTCATCGTCACGGGGTTGATCCCTCCTTTGATTTTGGTGGTCGCATCGAGCTGCTGTGCTTCCAAGAATTTGGAGAAAAAGGGCTTTTGAACTTTTTTGGATTTTTTCATGATAAAGAGAGTTATGATTGATGAAAGATAGTGCATACCAGCAAGGGACTCAGGATTACGGAAGGACGTATCCTAGTCACAAGAAGTCATCTCAAAATGTTTTTGTTGGCGAGGGAGTGGTCCTCTTCGTTCCGACGAGGCGCCGAAACGGAGCCTAGCCCTATCCCGAAAGCTTTCGGGAACTTGATGCTTTTGGCAACGAAGTAGGGGCGGAAAAGACCCTCACGCAGCCCGAAGTATATTTTTGAGATGACTTCTACACAATCATGGGAACTGTATTGACGGAAATAACACGCAGGGAGTAAGAAGCTTGCTATATGTTAGACCCCAAAAGTGGGCATATGGTTGCTTTTTCGGCTAATAAATATAAGAAATAGTAGTCTAATTTGATGAGACTGCCGCTAAAAAGGCGACCGATGTCCAAAAAATGCGAACATTCTACCTCCATATTCCCTCAAACGGGACTTGTGCCGACGGTGAGCAACTGTAATTGCGATGTTTGCGAAGAAGGAGCCATGTTGGAGGAAAACCACTCCGCCAATGGAGTGGGTCGCAAGCCTTGCTTGGACACCATAATGTACGCCAGCAAATCGGAGTGGGGCTCCCTCCCGCCCGTAGGGAATGAGGAATCGCCAACGAAGACACTACGCCACACGTTTATTTTTGAGCCAGTCGAAAAGCGCGTACGGAACCAACGGGTAGGGGTAAAAGGGAGAGAAAAAGAGTGAGGCTGGAGGGATTCGAACCCACGACCTCTAGCCTGTCAAGCTAGCGCTCTAAACCAACTGAGCTACAGCCTCTTTAAGGTAGGTACCGTTTGCATGCTTGTCAAAGTAAGTTCGGAAAGGAAACCACGCTTTTGGATTTTAAACCTCTCGATCTCAGCAACATCACTGATGGTGCAAACGGTTCGCAAAGCTAATACAATTTCTCAAAAATCACAGTTCGGGTCACTTTCTTTTTTTGCAAATCGCTCCGATCAAGGTAGCGAAGGGGGCCAGCCTAAAGGGGCAGTGGAGAACGCTCGGGACGAGATGGAATAATTTAACAAAAGTAAAGCCTTCCCCGGGCCAAGCTTCCCGATTTAGTTGCTACCTTTCGTCAGTTATTCCGCCCGCCACCTTGGCTATCCAGTGGCGGTTATCATCCAAACCACGAGTTGATCCCCCATGGAAAAAGATGCCCAGCAAAGCGCCAAACTCCAAAAAATGATCGAACAATTGGACACGATCATTGCCTACGCTCAAAAGCGGGAGAGAAAGGCCCGGAAGACCCTGGAAAAAATCCATCCGGAGTACCAAAAAAGCGCCGTCAATCTCCTGCATTACCGCGCCTTTCGAACCTACGACCTGCGCAGCCTACAAAAAAAGCTGGGGCACCTCGGCTTGTCCCGAATGGCCCAAGCCCAACTGCACGTCCTGGCCAGCTTACAAAAAATTCGATCTATCCTGACCGCCCTGTATCACGAAGGCCCCATTGCCGACACCAACAGTTCCCTCTCCTTCAAGGAAGGCCGGTACCGCTTCAATAAAAACACCAAGTCCCTATTCGGTCCCCGTCCTACCGACCGGCGGACCCGCATCATGGTTACCATGCCCAGCGAGGCCGCCGATGATCCCCAATTGGTACGCGATATGCTAGCCGCTGGGATGAATTGCGCCCGGGTCAACTGTGCGCACGACGAGCCCTCCGTCTGGGCCAAAATCATCGCCAACATCCGCCAAGCCTCCCGCGACCTGAGCCGTCCCTGTCGTGTGGCGATGGACCTGGCCGGTCCAAAAATCCGAACCGGTGCCATCCAAGCCGGCCCCCGGGTACTCAAGCTCAAACCCCACAAAGACCTCTACGGCAAAATCAAGCAGCCCCTAGAGATCTGGATCGGCCCCGAGGCGCAATCGGGACTGCCGCACCTCCCCGTAGCGCCAGCGGCCCTGGCCGGACTCGCTACGGGGGAACAGCTGGTACTGCGCGATACCCGGGGCAAAAAACGCTACCTCGAAATCGGCCAGCCCGGAACGGGCGGTTACTACGCCACCCTCAGGAAGACCACCTTCGTAAAAACGGGCCTGGCCGTGTACCGCCGGAGCAAGAAGGGCAAGCAAAAGGCCTTTGAGGTGGGCCGCCTCCCAGCCATCGAAATTCCCCTACTGCTGAGTCGGGGCGATCGGCTGCGGCTGGATCGGGAGGCCCGGGTGGGGGCCAACGCCAGCGCCGATCCAGCGGATCGGGGCGGCACCCCCGCCCACATCTCCTGTACGGCATCAGCAATCTTTGGTGAGGTAAAAGTGGGAGAGCGCATCTTATTTGACGATGGAAAAATCGAGGGACACATCCGGGGAGTCCATCGGGATCATCTGAACATCGAGATTACCCAGGTGGTCGACGGGCGCGCCAAGCTGCGCGCCGATAAGGGCATCAACCTGCCGGACAGCGTGCTGTCGATCAGTGGCCTGACCGAAAAGGACAAGCGCGACTTGGTTTTTGTGGTGGAACACGCGGACCTCGTCAACTTTTCCTTCGTCAATCGTCCCGCGGACGTTCGCGAACTGCACCGGGAGCTCAAAAGGTTGAATGCCCGCAACAAACTAGGCATCGTGCTCAAAATCGAGACCAAGAATGGCTACAACCAACTGACCGATATCTTGATGGAGGCCATGCGGGCCCATCCGATCGGGGTGATGATTGCGCGGGGGGATTTGGCGGTAGAAAGCGGTTGGCAAAACATCGGTCAGGAGCAGGAAGAAATTTTATCCATTTGCCGGGCGGCGCACGTGACTGATATCTGGGCGACCCAGGTATTGGAAGGCTTGGCCAAACGGGGCTTGCCCTCCCGGGCCGAGATCACCGATGCCGTGATGGCGCAACGGGCGGATTGCGTGATGCTCAATAAGGGGCCCTACATCGTACCCGCCATTTCCCTGCTGCACACCATCCTTTCCGGTATGGAGCCCTTCCGGGATCGCAACGTCCCCTTTAGCCCCAAAATGAAACGCCTCTAAACCCCCATCGTGCGCCGTAGATCCTTCACCGAGCTCGCCCGTGCCCTCGCCACCGCCCCCCGTCCCTTGTTTTTGGTCGATGGTTGTGGTGCGCTGCTCTCGGCCTTCCTACTGGGGGTGGTGTTGGTCCGTTTTGAACGTTTCTTTGGCATTCCCACCGGGGTACTCCACTTCCTGGCGGTTCTGCCCCTGGGCTTTGCCCTCTACGACTGGGGCGTGTACTACCTACGGCCGCGCAGCTGGGGGCCCTGGCTGCGGGGCATTGCCCTGATCAACGCGGCGTATTGCTTCCTTTCCCTCGGCTTGGCCTTTACGCACCGGGCGCAGCTCACTCCATGGGGCTGGGGGTATCTGCTGGGGGAGGTGCTGCTGGTGCTGACTTTGGCATTGCTCGAATGGCGGGTGGTCGAGCTGCTAAAAAGTGGAAATGCGCCGCGTAATTAGGGGATGCTGGCGGGGAAGTGTATTTTTAAGCAATGGCAACCTTTAATTTTTTCCGCTCCAAGATTTTTCCCATCCTCCTCGTCAACTTTTTGGGAATATTCGGTTACAGTTTGGTCGTCCCCATTCTCATTTTTATCGTTACCGATTTTGGGGGGAATGGTTTTGTATACGGCTTGATCGGAGCGACCTATCCTTTTTTCCAATTTATCGGTGCCCCCCGATTGGGCCAGCTCTCCGACCGCATCGGTCGCAAAAAAGTCCTCATCATTACCCAGATTGGTTCCTTCTTAGCCTGGGCCTTATTTATTTTGGCCTTCTACGTGCCGCAAATCAGCTTTTGGTCGTCCCAGTCCGAATGGATGGGCGATTTTTCCCTGACCCTCCCCCTGCTGCTGCTCTTTATCGCCCGGATGGTCGACGGCTACACCGGGGGTAATATTTCGGTGGCCAATGCTTATTTGTCCGACATTTCTACTGATGCCGACCGCAGCAAAAACTTTGGCCTGATCGGGACGTCCACCAGTATGAGCTTTGTGATAGGTCCGGTCATATCGGGCATCCTGGCCGCTAAGGAATTGGAGGAAAGGTTGCACTTGATGATTGCGGCGCTGATCGCCTTGGTGGCGGTACTGGTGATTGCCCGACGTCTGGAGGAGAGCAATCCCTGTGTGGTCGATACCTCCGTACGGTCCTTCAAGGATTTCCGCCAGTTCTTTCAGGTCGAACACCGCGATTGCTACGTGGAAGGGGCGGATTCGAATGCTGCCGAAACCCGGAGTACCTGGGCGGCCATTGCTCAAATTCCCCACATTTACGTCCTCTATGCGGTTTACTTCCTGACCTTCTTGGCCTTCAGTCTGTTTTACGTCGCCTTACCCATTTACGCCTCTACCGTCCTCGAATGGACTGCCGCCGAGCTCGGTGGTTTTCTCGCGTACTTTAGCTTCATCATGATCCTATCCCAGGGGCCGCTGCTGATCACGCTTTCCAAACGCGTCAGCAGTACGCGTTTGGCGCTTTCGGGGGCCTTCCTACTTGGGCTTGGCTTTGTATTGCTGTCGGGAGAAAACGTCGGGCTGCTCTTTGCGGGAATTACGATCATGGGCTTGGGCAATGGGGTGATGTGGCCCAGTTTTCTCGCCATCCTCTCGCAGGTGGGCAATGCCGCCCAACAGGGGGCGGTACAGGGCTACGGTACCTCGATGGGGAGTATCGCCAGCATGTCGGGGCTGATCATCGGGGGCATCCTCTTTGAATTTTTGGGGACCACCGTCTTCCTCTTTGGTGGGCTCATCTTTCTGGGTATTGCGATGCTCCTCCTCCTGGGCCTGCCCCGCAGCCCCCGTCCCGCCCCGATAGAAAGCCAAAACAAAGAATGAGATTGAACAAATACAAAACAGAAAAACAAAGGGATTAGGAATGAGGGG